>DUNY01000065.1 GCA_012839145.1 Thermoanaerobacterales bacterium | reverse complement strand
GAGAAATCCTTGATTGGCAGCGAGAACTCCGTGACGCAAAAGACTTTATGGAGACTTTAAGAATTGACCTTTTCACTGATGAAGTTTATGTGTTTACACCAAAGGGAGATGTAATAGACTTGCCAATGGGGTCCTGCCCCATTGATTTTGCCTATAGAATTCATACAGATATAGGAAATCGATGTATAGGTGCCAAGGTAAACGGTAAGATGGTTCCACTTGATTATAAGTTGACTAATGGTGATATAATTGAGATCGTTACATCAGGTCATAGTAACGGTCCCAGTCGTGATTGGCTAAACATAGTAAAATCTCCTCAGGCAAAAAATAAAATTAGGCAATGGTTCAAAAAAGAAAGACGGGATGAAAATATAGCCAGAGGAAAAGAAATGCTAGAAAAAGAAGCTCGAAGACAAGGCTACGACATTTACCAGCTCATTAAATTTGATTTTATGAACAATTTGCTGAAACGAATGAGCTTTACAAATGTAGAAGATATGTATGCTGCTATAGGCTATGGAGCAATTACAACAAAGCAAATACTTCAAAAAATCCTGGATGAATTTAGAAAAAACATAAAACCCGACAAATCCGAACTGATAACAGCTAAAATCGATACCAAATCTAAGACAAAAAAGAAAGTGGATCGTGGGATAAAAATAGATGGCATAGGAAATCTTTTAGTTAAATTTTCCAGATGTTGTAATCCGGTTCCGGGTGATAAAATTGTTGGGTATGTAACAAGAGGCCGAGGAGTTTCGATTCATAGACAGGATTGTAAGAATGTGAGACGTGGTCTATTAGATGAAGACCGACTTATGGAGGTGAAATGGGAAGGATTTGAGGATACTTCATATCCAGTAGAAATACAAGCTTCAGCTTATGATAGGTCTGGCATACTTTCCGAGATAATAAACTTGATAGGTGATATGAAGACAAATATTGATGCTGTTAACGCAAGAGCTACAAAAAATGGTATAGCTGTAGTTGATTTGATTTTGGAGATTAACGACAAACAACATTTAGAAAATGTAATGCAAAAAATAAAAAAAATCAGCGGCATTTACGATGTAAAGCGGGTTATGAATCAGTAAGGAGGATATAATGAGAGCAGTTATTCAAAGAGCAAAGACAGCCTCTGTTTCCGTAAATGGTGAAAAGATCGCCCATATCGATCAAGGGCTTGTGATTTTTTTAGGTGTTGCCGATGGTGATACTGTTGAAGATGTTGATTATTTAGCGAATAAAATTGTTGGACTCAGAATTTTCGAAGATGAAGAAGGAAAAATGAATAAATCTGTTCAAGATGTGGATGGGGCTATGCTCATTGTATCCCAATTCACTCTTTTAGGTGATACCAGAAAGGGTCGTAGGCCTAGTTTTATTCAAGCGGCACAACCTGATAAAGCTCAAAAACTTTATGAAGAATTTGTTGAAACATGCAAGAAAAAGATTAAAAATGTAGAAAAAGGTCAATTTCAAGCAGAAATGCTGGTTAGGATATTTAATGACGGACCGGTTACCATATTGCTTGACAGTAAAAAACTGTTTTAGGAGGTATGCTATGTTTTTAGAGTGTTTGCCAGTTGGTCCTTTGGCCTCCAACTGTTATATAATCGCCGACAAAAAAAGTAAAAAAGCAGCTATAATAGATCCTGGTGGAGATTCTAATAAAATATTAGATGTTATAACAAAAGAACAACTTACAGTAGAATTTATATTTTTAACTCATGGACATAGCGATCATATAGCAGCATTGAAAGAAGTAAAAAATGCCACCAACGCAAAAATAGCAATCCATGAGGAGGATGCTCCTATGCTCCTTTCATCGCAGGGCAATCTTTCCGTATACATGGGATTCGGATTTACACAACCATCGGCGGATATTAAGCTTAAAGGCAATGAAAAGTTTCAAATAGGTGGGTTGACTCTTGAAATACTCCATACACCCGGTCATACACCCGGTGGTATATGCATAAAAGTCAATAACATGGTGTTTACAGGAGATACCTTATTTGCTGGTTCAATTGGAAGAACAGATTTCCCTGGAGGTTCTTACGATGAATTAATTAGCTCAATAAAAGAAAAACTAATGCCTTTGGGAGATGACATGTCAGTGCTGCCGGGGCATGGGGAACCGTCCACCATAGGCGCAGAAAAAAAGATGAATCCTTTCCTAAAGTAATAATCGAATAATGTTGCTGACAGGTTTGATAATTGTAAAAGACATATATGTTCCGGATAAAAGATGATCTATATGAAATTTTCATAACATATTTTTAATGCATCAGGGAACAATAGGGATAATGCAGTGGGAGGGATTGTATGGCAGAGAAAATCAAAAGCATGAAAGTGTTATTTAATTCCAATGAAAACTATGCCGATATCCTTGACCTTTTTGACCAGGATGATATAGACGATGAAGATATTGCTCATTATGCAAATATCGATATTGATACAGTCGAAAGGATTAAGCGGGAATGGGTCGATGATGAGACTGTTAATCCATTAAAAAAATCCCGGCAGAAGCGTTAAAAGCCGGGATTTATCTAAGGTTTCGATATAAACAAGTTATGTGTTTTTACTCAGGTCGTTTTTCTACTACAACGGTAACAAAGCGAGATTGACCGTTTCGCAAAACGACCATTACCAGTTTTTCATTTATTTTGGTCTTACCGATTATTTCACTTACATCATTGGAGTTTTTTATTACATCATCATTGATTTTTAATATCACATCACCCCGCATAAGGCCGGCTTTTTCTGCAGGACTGCCGGATACTACATCAGCAATGATTGCTCCGTTGGGATCTTTGAGTTCAAAGTATTCTGCCAGGTCTTTTGTCATGTCCTGAAGAGCAACACCGATATACGGCCGTGTGACTGACCCACTTTTTATAAGCTCGTCAAGGACTTCTTTTGCTGTATTTATCGGTATGGCAAATCCAATCCCTTGGGCTTGTGCATTAATTGCAGTGTTTATTCCAATAACTTTTCCATCGAGGGATATTAGCGGTCCGCCACTATTACCGGGGTTTATAGCTGCATCTGTCTGTATCAGGTTTTTATAAACCCTTTCCTTGCCCGTTGATTGATCCGGAATCGTTATAGGTCTTCCTTTGGCACTGATTACACCGACAGTTACGGTGTGATCAAGTCTATAAGGGTTACCTATTGCAATAACCCACTCTCCTACTCGCATATTATCAGAATTTCCTAACTCTATATGAGGCAGCTTTTTAGAAGAATTAATTTTTAATACGGCTAAGTCCAAATTGAAATCCTTCCCTACGACAGTAGCTTTAAAGGGTTCTTCAAAGCCTTTTACCGTAACACTGACTTCTTTCGCGTTGTCGATAACATGTTCATTAGTTATGATATAACCTTCAGGGTTTATAATGAAACCTGAACCGATACCTCTACTGACTTTTGGCGTTGTACGAAAACTAAAACTATCACCAAAAAAATATCTAAAAAATGGGTCATTAAAAAAAGGATCTGATGTGTTTGAGTTTTCAACGGTAGTTTCAAGATAAACTACTGCATCACTGACTTGGTCGACTGTTTCCGGTATGCTGGCAGGTAGCACCGCAGGTGTTGAATTCGCTTGCTCGCCTCCCTCCACACCGGCACGAGCTGTGACCTCTGGATAAACGGAATTATAAGCCAAAATGCCTCCAGTTACCAATGCAATTCCCATGGCAAGGCCAACTAATACGGCAATAAAATATTTCCTTTTATTAAAGTGCACTATTATCAACCTCCATTTTCATGTTTCATAGTATATTATAATTATAACCCTTTATTTTATTAACTTTATGTGAAATTTGTTATGAATTTGTGAATTTTAGCCAAGAACAACATTGACACATTGCTTTAATTTATTTATAATTATCAACAAAACAGATATTGTTAGAGGCAAAGATGGGGCTAAGGCATACATCATTTCAACAGGGAGAAAGAGTCAAGATTGAAAGCTCTTTCGGAAAAAGGTATGTCAAGAACACCCTGGAGCCTAAATCTCGAATTTTAGTAGGGATTTACGTCTATATGCGTTAAATGTTTAAGTGGGATTTTCCAAACAGGGTGGCACCGCGGGAGGACTCTCGTCCCTGGTATATCATTATCAGTGACGGGAGTTTTTTGTTTTTATTTCAATTATAATATATAAAATCCTCGGTGTATGCCTAATGTTAGATGCGTTCAAATAAGCTTTCTTATTTTCAGTCATAATTTACTCCGGCTATCTATAATAATAAAATCCTATTTTAGAGTTAAATGTTTAGATGAAAGCCTTTATTTTAGGAATTTTATTAGAATAATTTAAAACTTATTCCAGTGCAGAAACTCTTCAATGGAGTTGTTTTCTGCACTATAATCAAAAACTCAATTATTCAAAAAGGGGTTGTTTATTGTGAGAAATAAGATTAAAAGAAACTGTTACTGTGGTGATTTAAGAGTTGAGCATGAAGGCAAAGAAGTTTGTCTTGCCGGGTGGGTCCAAACCCGACGAGATTTAGGTGGACTTATCTTTGTTGATTTAAGAGATAGGAGTGGCATTGTCCAAGTTGTGTTTAATCCTGAGCATAAAGAGGCTTTAAAAACAGCTGATAAAATCCGAAGTGAATATGTTATTGCTGTAAAGGGGAAAGTTTTTAGACGGCCTGAAGAAAATGTAAATCCCAAGATTCCAACAGGATATATAGAAGTAATGGGAAATGAATTGGAAATATTAAGTGCAGCTAAAACACCGCCCTTTGCCATAGAAGACGATGTTAAAGTCGATGAAAGTGTAAGGCTTAAATATAGATATCTTGATTTAAGAAGACCTCAGATGCTGCGTAATGTGATTTTCCGCAGTAAAGTTAACAAGGCTATAAGAGATTTTTTAGATGCAAATGGTTTTTTAGAAATTGAGACACCTATTCTGACTAAAAGCACACCCGAAGGTGCTCGAGATTATCTTGTTCCCAGTCGGCTCAATCCAGGGGAATTTTATGCTTTGCCCCAATCACCTCAGCTATTCAAACAAATATTGATGATATCCGGTATGGAACGGTATTATCAGATTGCACGTTGTTTTCGAGATGAAGATTTAAGAGCTGACAGGCAACCTGAGTTTACACAATTGGATATGGAAATGTCTTTTATAGACGTAGAGGGTGTAATCACATTAAATGAAAAACTAATAAAATATGTAACAGAAAAGGTTACCGGAACCGAAATAGAAATACCATTTCCCAGAATGACTTTTAAGCAGGCAATGGAAAAATACGGTTCAGATAAGCCAGACACTAGGTTTGGCATGGAGATGGTTGATATATCTCATATAGTAAGTGATAGCAATTTCAAAGTGTTTAGTCAAGCGGTCAAAGGTGGTGGTTGTGTTAAAGGCTTAAACATAAAAAAAGGCGGAGAAACCTTTAGTCGTAGACAAATAGATGAACTTGCGGAAAAGGCAAAAGAATTTGGATCAAAGGGTCTTGCATGGATAAACATTACATTAGAAGGAATAAAATCCCCTATAGCTAAGTTTTTTGATGAAAAGACTCTTGCCAAAATTATAGATGCACTTCAAGGTGAAACGGGTGATTTGATAATATTTGTAGCTGATACCAATACCGAACTTGTAATGACTTCTCTGGGTAGTATGAGGATTTACCTGGCAAAAACCTTGAACTTAATAGATAAGAGGAAACTCAACTTCCTTTGGGTTACTGAGTTCCCCTTGTTGGAATACAGCGAAGATGAAAAAAGATTTGTTGCCAAGCACCACCCATTTACTTCGCCCATGGACGAAGATATTTCACTACTGGATAAGGAGCCTGCCAAGGTTAGGGCAAAAGCGTATGATATCATTTTAAACGGCACAGAACTGGGTGGGGGAAGTATAAGAATACATGATGCAGCCCTTCAGAAAAAAATGTTCGAGACTCTTGGCTTTTCTCAGGAAAGAGCTGAAAATAATTTCGGCTTCTTACTCAGGGCATTTGAATACGGGACACCACCACACGGCGGTATAGCCTACGGATTAGACCGTATGATTATGCTGTTGTTGGGTCTAGAAAGCATAAGAGATTGCATTGCTTTTCCAAAAACCCAAAACGCTTCGTGTCTTATGACCGAAGCACCGGGAGAGGTTGACATAAAACAGTTAAAAGAACTCCATGTTCAGGTAAAAATATAAAATAACAGCACAAATTGGCATGGTTTAATTAATGGGAAACCTTGATAAATAGCCAGTTATGTGATAATATAATCATAGAAAATATAAAAAGAATCCCTGCTGTGTGCGTGTAAACTGGCTTAGTAAAGAGCCAACACTCTGATATAGGGAGTTCGGTCTCTGGATGCAGCATATAAGCCCCTTCGAGGGGAAATATAAAGCACTCAGGAGGACACCCACCTGGGGAGCCGGGTCTCTATTTACAGTCAGCTAACACGGCATGGTGGGGCTTTTTTTTATAAAAACTAACGGAGCGATATCGGTGGGAGATAGTATTTTTTCCAGAACAGAACTATTAATAGGCAAGGAAAGTATAGAGCGGTTAAAAAAATCTAAAGTGGCTATTATTGGTATAGGTGGCGTGGGTTCTTTTACAGCAGAGGCTCTAGCAAGAGCCGGAGTAGGAACACTTATATTTGTTGATGTTGATATAATATCTCCTTCAAACTTAAATCGTCAGATTCATGCGCTACATTCAACCCTAGGTTTACCAAAAGTTGACGCAATGAAACAGAGGATTCTTGATATAAATCCTGATGCAACAGTGAGAGGTATCAGGGAGTTTTATTCGACAAAAAATGCGGCAAGTATATTGACTAGAGATTATGATTTCGTAGTGGACGCTATAGACAGTATATCTTCAAAAGTGAACTTGATTATTAATTGCAAAAAATTAAATATTCCCATTATTTCAGCCATGGGAGCAGGAAACAAATTGGATCCAACCAAGTTTAAAGTGGCAGACATTTCACAGACCTCCACATGCCCAATGGCCAGAAAAATCAGGAAAGAGCTTCGAAAAAACGGCATAGAAAAAGGAGTAAAAGTTGTTTTTTCTTCAGAAACACCGTTAAAACAACAGCACCCGCCAGGTAGCATTTCTTTTGTTCCTTCAGTAATGGGTCTAATAATCGCTGGAGAGGTAATTTGTGATTTGGTAAAAAATTGACCATGCCAAAACAATATTATATAATAAAGTGTACCCCTGTATGGTATTGGAGGAAATGGCATGTTACATGGACATAATTGCTCATACATTGATAACAAAGCAAACCTACTTAGACGTTTGAGAAAAATCGAAGGACAGATAAAAGGCATACAACGAATGATAGAAAATGAAAAATACTGTGCGGATATATTGATACAAATAGCTGCTGTCAGAGCGGCACTAAACAAGGTAGGGTTGATTATTTTTGAGGATCATACTAAGGGATGTGTTGCTGAAGCAGTGCAATCTGACCGCGGGGATGAAAAAATCCACGAACTTATTGATGTAATAAGTAAATTTATAAGATAAAATTAGTTTTTGTTGATTCATTTTTCGGAGGTAGAACATGAGGGAAAAAGCTATTGTTGTAGCGAGTAAAAAACAGGATGCCCAAGTGGAAATAAGACGGACTTCAGTTTGCGATGGATGTAGAGGTTGCTCAGTCGGCAAAGAAGGTAAACCTCTTAGGGTATGGGCTAAAAATCCCATTAATGCAAAAGTAGGGCAAGTTGTTGAAATAGAACTTAGAGCAAAAACGTTTTTATCGGCAACTCTAATAGCTTATGGATTACCTCTTTTGGCATTCTTAATAGGTGTGGGTTTTGGATATAAAGTTTCTGGCTTATTAAACATAACTGCGATTGAACCTTTTGCAATGTCAATGGGTGTTGGGGCAATGTTTACTTGTTTTCTATGCATACACCTTTTTACAAAACGAGAAGAAATCAATAAAAAGTATTCTTCACGAATTGTAAGAGTTTATGAACATTAATATATGAATATAATAGCAAATGTTGACAATGGTTTATATCTTCTATATAATTTCCTCAGTAACACAAGATAAACGAAGATTTTGTTTGATTTCGGAGGGTATTTAAATGATGACCAGCCAAGAAATTAGAGAAAAGTTTTTAAGTTACTTTGAGAGTAAGGGTCACACAAGGGTAGGTAGTTCTTCCCTTGTTCCACAAAATGATCCTACTCTTTTATTTACTAATGCAGGGATGAATCAATTTAAGGATGTTTTTCTGGGGCTTACAAGCCTTCCATATTCTCGAGCGGTCACTTGTCAAAAATGTGTTCGGGCAGGAGGTAAACATAATGACTTAGAAAGTGTAGGTAAGACCGCTCGACATCACACATTTTTTGAGATGCTGGGTAATTTTTCTTTTGGTGATTACTTCAAAAAGGAAGCTATAGAATATGCATGGGAATTTATAACGGAAGTATTAAAGTTGCCAAAGGAACAGCTCTGGGTGAGTGTTTTTGAAGAAGATGATGAGGCTTTTGAATTATGGCAGGCCCATATTTCTACAGATCGGATTGTTCGCTTGGGTGAAAAAGATAATTTCTGGAGCATGGGAGATACGGGGCCTTGTGGGCCTTGCAGTGAGATATACATTGATCGTGGACAAGAACACAGCTGTAATGCAAAAGAATGTGCACTGGGGAAATGTGACTGTGACAGATGGCGAGAATTGTGGAACCTGGTCTTTATGCAGTATAATAGAGATAAAAAAGGCAATATAACTCCCTTACCAAGACCGAGTATAGACACGGGGATGGGGCTTGAACGCATTGCTACAGTAATACAGGATGTCTACAGCAATTATGATACCGATTTATTGCGGCCAATAATAAGTTTTGTTGAAAATATGACAGACATACAATACAAGGAAAGTGAAGAAGGGTTCCCTTTCAGAGTCATTGCCGACCATTCTAGAGCTAGCACATTTTTAATTTCTGATGGTGTTCTACCGGGAAACGAGGGTAGAAATTATGTTTTAAGACGCATAATAAGAAGAGCTGCTCGTTATGGAAAAGAACTTAATTTTAATGAACCTTTTTTATATAAAGTAGTTCCACAGGTTGTGTCGTTAATGAAAGACACTTATCCTGAGCTTGAAAAGAATGTTGTATATATACAAAAAGTAATAAAATCAGAGGAAGATAGATTTTTAGAAACATTAAATGATGGTCTCAAGATTCTGTATGAGGGCATTGATAAACTTTCGAGAGAAGGCAAAAAGGAAATTCCTGGCAGCATGGCTTTTATGCTTTACGATACTTATGGTTTTCCAATAGATTTAACTCGAGATGTTGCGGAAGAGAAGGGCATGACGGTGGATACTAATAGTTTTAAGAAGCACATGGCCCTGCAACGGGAAAAAGCCAAGTCTGCTCGCAAAGAAACATATAGAATTGATGAACTTTATGAGATTTTAGCACCTCTTCAGCCAACCGTTTTTGTAGGATATGATGAGTTTAAATCAAATAGCAAGGTACAGTATATCTTATCTAATCATAAACCTGTAAAGTCCTGTTATGATAAAAGCGCAGAAGTTATACTTGTGCTTGATAAAACTCCCTTTTATGCAGAATCCGGTGGTCAAGTAGGAGATACGGGCATAATTAAAAATGAAAGCTTTTTGTTTTCGGTTTCCGATACACAAAAGACCCCTGACGGAAAAATATATCATATAGGCAGGATAGAACATGGTTTTATAAGTATGGACGATTCTGTTTTTGCAAAAGTAGATATTGAAAAAAGACAAAGTATTGCTAGAAACCATAGTGCTACTCACCTCCTACATAAAGCATTAAAAGAGGTTTTGGGAGAACATGTTAACCAAGCAGGGTCATTGGTGGATGAGCATAGATTAAGATTCGATTTTTCTCATTTCAGTGCCTTAACTATTGAGGAAATAAGGCAAGTCGAAAGCAAGGTAAACAATGCCATATTAAAAAATTTACAGACCACCATAAACATGACAACCTTTCATGAAGCTGAAGCCCAGGGAGCTGTTGCTCTTTTCGAAGAAAAATATCAAGACCTTGTCCGTATAGTTAGTTTTGGAGATTACAGTAAGGAATTATGTGGTGGCACTCATGTAAAATCTTCATCGGAAATAGGTCTTTTCAAGATTGTTTCAGAAACCAGTATCGGAGCCGGTCTTAGACGAATCGAAGGAGTTTCAGGCTTTAACCTAATTCACTATTTTAATGATACTCTTGAGAGTTTAGATGCGACAGCACGGTTATTAAAAGCAACTCCTAATGAAGTTCCTCAAAAAGTTGATGAATTATTGGATAGATATAGAATTCAGGAAAGGGAAATAGAATCATTAAAGCAGAATGCAATAAATTTCGAGATAGATGAAATTCTGAAAAAAAAGCAATGCATCAACGGTGTTAACATAATATCTATTAAAACCGAAGGAAAAGACATAGATGATCTTCGAAAGATGAGCGATGCATTGCGGCAAAAAATGAAAACAGGCATTATAGTTTTGGGAAATATTAAAGGTGACAAAATTATATTTATAGCTGCTGTAACTGAAGACTTGACCCGAAAAGGCTATCATGCCGGAAAGATTATTAAAAGCGTAGCTAAAATTGCCGATGGAAGTGGTGGCGGTAAACCAGGCTTTGCTCAGGCAGGTGGCAAAAATCCTGCCAAGCTGGATGAGGCTTTGGCCTCTGTTTCAGAAGTCATAATGGGTGTTTAATACAAAAGCAATGGAGGGAGTTCAATGGGGCAAAATATGGGTGAAACGGTGAAATTTAAAGTAGAAAAGGATAAGGATATTGACGCTCGAAAGATTTTGAGAGAAGTCTCCAAAGCTCTGGATGAAAAAGGATACAACCCTATCAACCAGATAGTTGGCTACCTTTTGTCGGGAGATCCTGCATATATCACAAGTCATAACAATGCAAGAAATCTTATTAGAAAACTTGAGCGGGATGAACTGTTGGAGGAACTGCTAAAAAACTACATTGAAAGTTAAAAAGCGGTATATCTACGGTTTGATTGCTAATTATATTGATGTAGTCGGCATGTAATACCTTTATTCAAATTGCTTATTGACGTATCTGCTACAGGTATTACATGCCGATATCTACTTATTAGCTGTTTATACCCAGGGACGGGTTTTTCATTATCGGGGTTGTGATCAATGTGAACTTCGGTTATTTTACAGTTAGAAAAAGAGGTCAGCTTACATGAAATACAGATATCTTGGAGATACGGATTTAAAAGTATCTCGCTTATGTTTTGGAAGTTTGACTATTAGCTCTCTCCAAGCAGATTTATCCGTAAATGAAGGAGCGGATGTTATACTTGCCGCCATGGATATGGGTGTTAATTTCATTGATACTGCAGAGTTCTACAGAAACTATAAATATATAAACAGAGCCATAAAGAGAGCAAAAAGTGAACTTGTTATTTCTACAAAATCATACGCTTATACATATGAAGGAATGAAGGAAAGCGTGGAAAAGGCTCGAAGAGAAACTGGCAAGGATGTAATAGATATATTCATGATGCATGAACAAGAAACTAGGTTGACACTGAAAGGTCATCGAGAAGCTTTGGAATATTTAGTAGATGCACGGGCGAAGGGTTTGATAAGGGCAATAGGTGTTTCAACACATACAGTTGAAGTAGTAGATGCCGCTGCTGATATGGAAGAGATTGAGGTCATTCACCCAATAATAAATTTTCGTGGATTAGGCATTAAGGATGGTAACTTACATGATATGGAAAAGGCCATAGAAAAGGCATATAAAAAAGGTAAAGGCATCTATGCCATGAAAGCCTTGGGTGGGGGGAATCTAATCAGCAATAAACAAATGGCGTTTTCTTATATTCTCTCATTCCCATATATACATTCTATAGCTGTTGGAATGAAATCTAGTGATGAGGTTATAGCTAATGTCGATATTTTTGAAGGTAGAACTGTAGATCCAAATGTAGAAAAAAGATTAACCAATACGAAGAGGATACTATTAGTGGAGGAATGGTGTGAAGGTTGTGGGAAGTGTGTAAGGCATTGTCGGCATAATGCATTGCATATTAATAACTGCCGCTCGGTGGTAGATCCTGATCTTTGTATTTTATGTGGCTACTGCGCAGGATATTGTCCCGAATTTTGCATAAAAATCATTTAAAAGGGGTAAACCTTAAATGCGTATTTTAGGTTTGGATGTAGGTGAGAAAAAAATAGGTGTTGCTATCTCAGATGAACTTGGTTTAATTGCCCAAGGAATAGATGTAATAAAAAGATCAAATGACGGTAAAGATATGGATATAATATGTGAAATTGTCTCAAAGTATAAGGTTAGAAAAATCGTAATAGGGCTTCCGAAAAACATGAATGGGACCTTGGGCCCGAGCAGCAAAGCGGTTAAAGATTATGCTACGAAATTGCAAAATACTATAGAAATCGAAACAGATTTTTGGGATGAAAGATTGACCACAGTTGCTGCCGAAAGGACTTTGCTAGAAGCCGATGTATCTCGTAAAAAGAGGAAGGAAGTCATAGATAAACTGGCAGCGGTATTGATTCTCCAAAGTTATTTGGACTTTAAATCCAGAGTTGACAGCAGGAAAGAATTGCTATAAAATATTTTTAATTCAAGGTGAATTGGAGTTGAAAAACAATGGATGACCGAGAAACTATAACCTTGTTAGACGAGAGCGGTGAAGAAACAGAATTTGAGGTTTTGGGAGTTGTTGCTGTTGAAGATATCAATTATGCAATTTTAATTCCCGTTGATGAAGATGAGGAAGAAGACCAGGCTTACATTTTTCGCATTGACACTGATGAGAACGGTGAGGAAGTTCTTTCCGAAGTAGATGACGATGAAGAATTTGAAATCGTTAAAGATGCATGGGAAACCCTTTGTGAGAATGAACTTGAACTTGACTACGAAGATGATTTTGATGAAGATGATGAATAAAAGCTTGACAGAACAATAAACCTGCTTTATAATGTTAATAATTTAATCAGTAAAAGACTATGAAGAGGAAATTTATTGAGGTTTCCTTTAAGAGAGCCGGTGGTCGGTGTGAACCGGTAGAAACTCACTTATTTCCGCCTTGGAGTCGTTGACGAGGAGTCAAACGGTTTAAGCCGTTATTTTTTAAAGAGGGTTGCATATTTTAGGAAACTGAAATAGGGTGGCAACGCGGTAAATTCCGCCCCTTGCATTGGGCGGTTTTTTTATTATTTTTTATACTAGGGAGAGTGAATGAAAATGAAAAAGCAACATCTGAGAATTCCAGTCCAACAGAAGTGCTCGAACACATCATAATAGCTCAATCAAAATCTATGAGTAGCCATCGCTGAAATGACTTCGAAGTGTCCCACAAGAGAGATTAACAAATCATATAATCCGAATTTGACATATGGGTTATAGTGGATGAACTAGACATTATTAATGTCCTGGCAGCACTTGAAATGGCATTAAATAACCAGGATCTTTTCTGAGTGGGGATAGGTGCAGCCGAAAGAATTTTCACTAAAGGGGAAGATGACAATGCGTGTTTTAATAAGTGATAATCTTGCTCATGAAGGTGTTGATATACTAAAACAGGAATTTGATGTAGATGTAAAGACAAATTTAACTGAAGAGCAGTTAATGGAGATAATACATGATTATGATGCACTTGTAGTAAGAAGTGCAACGAGAGTTACAAAAAAAATCATAGAAAAAAGTAATTTAAAGGTCATTGGTAGAGCTGGTGTCGGTGTTGATAATATAGACGTTGATTTTGCTACTAAAAAAGGTATTTTAGTGGTGAATGCCCCTGAAGGAAATACCATAGCAGCCAGTGAGCACACTATAGCTTTACTAATGGCTGTAGCTAGAAATATCCCTGCAGCAGTTACAAGCCTTAAAAACAAAAAGTGGGATAGAAAAAATTTTATAGGGGTTGAGCTTAGAGGTAAAACTCTTGGTGTCGTGGGTTTAGGTCGTATCGGAAAAGATGTGGCTGTTAAAGCTATAGGTTTGGGAATGAATATCATTGCATATGATCCGTATGTAATAAAAGACCATGTGGAAAATATTCATATTAAAGTGACAGATTTAGAAACAGTCTTAAAAGAAGCTGATTTTTTAACCTTTCATGTTCCAATTACTAAAACTACTTATCATATGATTGATAAAGAACATATTAATATGATGAAAAATGGAGTTATAATAATTAATTGCGCTCGTGGTGGAATTATTGATGAGGACGCGCTTTATGAAGCACTTGTATCCGGTAAAGTCTGTGCCTGTGCTCTTGATGTTTTTGAACATGAACCACCCCTTGAAAGTCCGCTCATTGATTTACCAAATGTAATAGCCACACCACATTTGGGTGCTTCCACTGCAGAAGCTCAGGTCAATGTAGCGGTAGATGTTGCCGAGGATATAATTAGGGCATTAAAAGGTGAAATAGTGAAAAATCCGGTAAACATGATAAGTGTTAGACCGGAGGAATATAATAAGATAAAACCTTTTATAGAGCTGGCGGAAAAGATGGGCTCATTTTACACTCAACTAAAAAACGGCCGTATCAGTGAAGTTGAGATGATATATAGCGGCAAAGTAGCAAGATTTGATGTGAAACCAGTAACTACAGCCGGGATAAAAGGTATTTTAACAAACATCCTGGAGTTTCCCGCAAACCTGGTTAATGCATACTTTTTAGCAAAAGAACGCGGCATTAAGATCGTTGAAAAAAAAGTTAGTAAGGATCAAGATGCACCTGGAACAGTGATTATGAGGATTATTACTGATAAAGGTATAGGAAGTATTTCCGGAACGGTTTTTGGAAAAGACGAACAAAGGATAATTGCTGTTGATGAGTACAAAATAGATCTAATACCTGAAGGCTATGCCTTAATGTCCTTTCATAGAGACAGACCCGGTATAGTGGGTGAAGTGGGGACTCTTTTGGGTCGTAATGATATAAACATAGCCTATATGCAACTGGGCCGCAAATCCTACAGAGGAGAAGCTTTAATGGTATTAGGAATTGATGAAGAAATTCCGGAATATGTATTAAATGAAATAAGAAAGATAAAAGATATATCTGATGCCGTATTTACAAAGTTTTAATTCTTGACAATGAATATTACTTACAATATACTATATACGAAAAAAGCAATTCAATCAGGGGTGGTTTCTTTGGTAACAGATGAAGAAAAAAAACACAAGATAAGACTAATAGAAGAGAAGTTGAAAGAAAAAGAGTGTAAACTCACCCCGCAAAGGAGAGCCACACTTAATGTGCTCATTGAGAACCAATCAAAACATTTAAGTACGGAAGAAATTTATGATTTGGTCAAAGACAAGTTTCCTGATATAGGGCTTGCTACAATATATAGAACCTTACAATTGTTTGACGACTTCGATATTATAAAAAAACTTAACTTTAACGATGGATGTTACAGATATGAATTGAGTGAAGATCAAAGACATCAACACCATCACTTGCTCTGTCTTAAGTGTGGTAACGTATACGAATTTGATGACGATTTGTTGGACGAACTAGAGCATAAAATTCATAAAAACAGTGCTTTTGCAGTAACGGATCATATGGTAAAATTTTTTGGATATTGTAAGGAATGTCAAAACACAAAATAAAGAAGAGCTCTAATGGGCTCTTCTTTATTTTGTTCTCAAAAAGATCTTACTTATTTCTGCAGCAACAAAGGGGATTATTCCAAAGAGAACTATAATATCCCAGTCATAAAAAGAAAGTTTGACTGTATCGAATATCTCTCTCAAAAAAGGAACATATATCACAACTAACAGCAACAAGAAAGAGATAAGCGTTCCACCAACCATAAATTTGTTGCTGAAAAAACCAATTTTAAACACTGAAAAAGTTTCTGAACGAGATGTATAAGCCCTTAGGAGTTCACTGAAAATCAGAGTGGCAAAAGCATAGGTTCGGGCAACCTCCAAATTAGAAGTACTACTCAAAGAAAGTACAAACACACCTAAAACTGCCGCAGTCATGAAAATGCTTTGTATAGCAATTTGCCATTTCATACGCTTATCCATAATAGGTTCATTAGGATTTCTGGGCGCTTTTTTCATAATATCGGGTTCTTTGGCTTCCATTCCCAAGGCCAAGGCTGGGAATGCGTCAGTTAACAAGTTTAACCACAATAGTTGTATAGGTTTAAGAGGTATGGGTAAACCTATTGCCATAGCTGCAAAAATAATCAGTATCTCTGCAATATTGCATGATAAGAGAAAAAAGATGAATTTACGTATATTGGAATATATAACCCTACCTTCTTCCACAGCAGCGACGATACTGGCAAAGTTGTCATCGGTAAGAATCATTTCAGCGGTTTCTTTAGCAACATCGGTTCCGGTAATTCCCATAGCAATACCTATGTCTGCTTTCTTAAGGGCAGGTGCGTCATTTACACCGTCACCGGTCATAGCAACGATATGGCCGTTTTGTTTTATCGCATCTACAATTCTCAGTTTGTGGATAGGTGAAACTCGAGCGTATACCGAGACTTCGTTGGCTACAGAAATTAATTGCCGATCACTCATTGAATCAAGTTCGGTCCCTGTTATTACCCTGGAGCCTTCATCTATCATGCCCAGATCCCGAGCAATGGCCTCAGCGGTGTCTTTATAGTCCCCGGTTATCATTACGGGCCGAATGCCGGCATCTTTGCATATACTTATGGCTTCTTTTGCCTCAGGTCTTGCGGGGTCAATCATACCGATAAGCCCGACAAAAGTCATATCCTTTTCAACCTCATCAGGGTTGGGGTTTTTAGGGACTTCATTTAGAAATTTGAACGCAAAGGCTAGAACTCTTAAGGCTTGTGAGGCCATATCATGATTTATTTCTAAAATATGTTTTCTATCTTCATCTGTGATATCAAAGACCTCACCGTTTTTTAATATTTTATTTGACAAATTAAGCATAACATCAGGGGCACCCTTAATATAAGCAATACAATTTTTTTCATGAGGGTGAAACGTGGTCATGCGTTTACGTTCGGAGTCAAAAGGTATTTCTTGAAGTCTAGGTAATGAACTATTTAACTCCTTTGAACACAATCCTGCTTTTGACGCTCCTACCACCAAACATCCTTCGGTTGGATCTCCTATTATACGCCAGGTTTTTTCACCATGAGTACCACTGTCTTCAAGTTTTGCATCATTGCAAAGCATTCCAATAGTTAATAGCGTTTTTAGATCCGGATCGTTTAATGGATTGCATTTTGAATCATCAATGGTAAAATCACCCTGGGGTTTATAACCTTCACCTGAAATAGAATACGTTTTTCCGTTGACAAATACTTTTTTAGCAGTCATTTCATTTTGGGTCAGGGTACCGGTTTTATCTGAACAGATAACGGTAGTACTACCTAAGGTCTCAACTGCATGTAACTTCTTTATTATGGAATGTCTTTTGACCATCCGCTGCATTCCTAAGGCAAGTACTATGGTTACAATAGCCGGAAGTCCTTCCGGTATGGCAGCCACTGCGAGACTGACAGCTGTCATGAACATTTCTAAGAGAGGCACTCCTCTAGCAATACCTAATAAGAAAACAATACCGCAGATAGCTAAGCTTGCAATACCTAAAATCTTTCCCAATTCATCAAGCTTTTTCTGGAGCGGTGTACCCTCTTCTTCGTATGATTCAAGCATTTCAGCAATTAAACCTATTTCTGTGTTCATACCAGTTCCGACCACTACACCTTTACCTCGACCATAGGTTACCACTGTACTCATAAAAGCTGAATTGCTTCTGTCACCTAATGGAACCTCCCCTCCTAAAACCACTTCAGCGTTTTTTTCAGCGGGTACTGATTCCCCTGTAAGAGAAGCTTCTTCAATTTTTAGGTTAACACTTTCAATTAGCCTAATATCTGCAGGCACGTAATTTCCTGCTTCTAAAAGCACCAGGTCTCCAGGAACCAGTTCACGAGCCGGAATCTCTGCTATTTTTCCATCTCTTGTAACTTTTGCCTCAGGAGCTGCCATCTTTTTCAGGGCTTCCAAAGCTTTATTGGCCTTTGATTCCTGAATTACTCCCAAAGTTGCATTTAAGACGACTATAAGTATTATGACTGCAGCGTCGGTTATTTCTCCAATAATTGCTGAAACAAAACTTGCCCCGATAAGGATAAGAACAAGAAAATCTTTGAATTGTTCAATTAACATTTGCCAAATTGTAATGCCTTCTTTACCTACTAACTCATTGTAGCCGATGGAGTTTAACCTTTCTTTGGCCGAATCAGAAGAAAGACCATTTTCCAAATCAGTGTCTAATTTTCCAGATATGTCTTGTTTTTCTAAGGAGTACCAATTAGTTCTTTCCAAATAAATACCTCCTATTATATCGTTTAATT
>DUNY01000078.1 GCA_012839145.1 Thermoanaerobacterales bacterium | reverse complement strand
GTAAAGGTTATTTTCCAATATAAGCTTAGGTATCTCCCGCTCTGAATAACCGGCACTTTTATATATATCAAAAAGCACATCAAAGGCGTAGACTAAGATATGTCCGCTGCCCATGGCAGGGTCCATTACTTTTATGTCTTCGGGTTTAATGTTTTTGCTTTCTTGTCTTATCTTTTTAAGTTGTTCTTCTACTTCCGGTTCCTGCTCAGCTTCCTCGAGATAGTATTTCCATTTGCTCTTTAGTTCTTCATCAGGATGCCCTTCCTGCCACAATCTGCCCAAAGAGTTTTCCACCATATACTTGACTATCCATTTGGGAGTAAAGAGCTGGGTAGCTGCCGGGATGTTTTCTTTAGTTATTTTCTTATTTTTTCTAAGGCCTGCGAAGACTTCGTCTTTCTTTTCCGATATGTAATATTGATAAAGCCAGCCTATTATCTCTACCTGTTCTTTAAAATATTCTTCCGGTATATTGGAAACAAGGCAACGTATTACTGAGCCTTCTGAAAGTAGGTTTTTTGGTAGCAGTATATCGGTATAATCACCTATTTCTTCAAATAGGCCGGGAAGAATTTTGTTCAGTTCGTTACACTGTTTGACTAAAAGATACCGGAACAATTCTTCCGTATCATTTTCATCTTTCAGCCTTGCAACTACTTCTTGGTTTAATTCCAAATCAAGGTATTCGGCATGTGTGATGATATCTGGTTCTGTTTTTCCCGGTTCTGTTGATGACAGCACTCTGACCCCTGTTGGAAGATAACCGTTTACTTCCATAAATCTTAGGGCTATAATTCGGTTAAACCAGGTATAGGCAACTTCTTCCACTACCTGGTCAAATCCCTTTTCTCGTATTTTTGTTTCGAGGCTTTTTCGCTGATTTATTTCAAAAGGCTTAAGTTTTTTACCATTTATCCTTATATAGTCTTGGGATACTTGTTCTAATTTTTTTATTTCATCTCCTACTATGCCAAGTTCATAAGCTCTTTGGGCAACATCTTCTATCAATTTGTTTCTCGCCCATATGGCAAAGTTTTTTATCACACTTTTGTCCATAAGAACCCCCTCTTTTGGTTCATTGATATTGTCAAACCAATTTGATTATGGTCTCTTCATCTAATCTACTTTCAAGTTTTTCCCTCATTTCAGTCAATAGGTTATCTATATCTTGTTTTGATTCAATGGTTCTGGTTCCCGGCAGAATATTGACGATACTGATGTTTACAGTCTTTCTAGTTTTATATGGTCTTCCGTCTTCTTTACCATGGGACGGTCCAGGAGGTGTTGCTGTAGGTTTCCTTATTTCAATCTCTTTTTGTATCGTATTTAGGCATCGGACTTTTAGTGTTTCACTCAGTTGTGTCAAGCCGTAGATTTCTGCAAGGTTATTGGAGTTTTTCAGGGTATTTAGTAAATCATCAAAGCTCTTTTTAAACTTTGCAGTATATTTATCTTTAAAATCATATAGATTGAGCTCTTTCATGACCTTATCACGGTTTTCTTCTATAGAAGTTTTAATAGGCTTACTTTCTTTATCTAATAACTTGGCAAATTCAATACTGAATTTTTTAATTAAATCCGGCAATTTATGTATGTCATTATAAGGTTCCTTCATCTCCACTATAGATTTTACAGCCTGCATATATTTCGCCAAAGTGGGGTTTATTAAATAATCCTTGTTTTTTTCATAAATTTTTATTTTATCAAGAGCATCATCAAAAATCTCTTTTTGTTTTCCATCTTTGTCAAAGAAGTTT
>DUNY01000042.1 GCA_012839145.1 Thermoanaerobacterales bacterium | reverse complement strand
TAGGTGTAGCAGCCGTTATTTTAAATCGCTCAAAAAATGCAAAATTCCCACCGACGATAGCCGATGTGGTCTACCAACCAGGAGCTTTTGAATCGGTCAGTAATGGACTGATATGGTCAAGATATCCATCAAGAAGTAATTTTGATGCTGCTCGGCAAGCCATGGACGGATGGGACCCGACTTACGGATGTATATTTTTTTGGAACCCTTATAAACCGGTGAGTTCATGGATTTGGTCTCGATCAATAGTGACACAAATAGGTCAGCATGTATTTGCAAAATAATCTTGGAGGGATAAAAGTTGAAAAAATCATATATATGGCTAGCTAGTCTTTTAGTGCTTGGTGGCCTTGTTTTTGCTTACTGGTCCGTATCCAACAGGGCACTTTCAGCGGAAAACGCTTTGGAAGCATCTTATCAACGTGGGTTTTACAATTTGCTTGAGCAGGTCAACAATCTCAATCTTTTAATTTCAAAAAGTGAGGTAACATCTTCAGATGAACAGAGGATTATGATGCTGACCACAATTTGGCATCAAGCTGAAGGAGCAAGGGGTAGTCTTTCAACCATGCCGCTTGGTGACAGGGATATGACAAATATGCAAAAATTCTTTGCTCAATTAGGCGATTTTTCTTATAGAATTGCCGATAAGCTGGTAAAAAAACAAGACATAACGGATGACGATTGGGCCAAGATAACACAATTCAGGAAAAACATTCAAAGTTTAAATAAAGACCTCCGACGATTACAAGATGATATATCCGCTGGTAAAATAAGATGGGGAGATAAACCAGACCGCTTGATTTCTGTAAAGAAAGTAAAAGGTATGGCGGATAGCTTGGAAACCATCGACCAAAAGCTTAAAAAAGAAGCACCTACAATAACTTATGACGGTCCTTTTTCCGACCATGTGGAAAAAGTCACTCCAAGAGCAGTATCCGGTGAACGTATAAATGAAAGTAAAGCTGTTGATATCGCTGGGAAATTTATTGGTAAGGTGGTAAAAGGAGACTTTAAGTCCAATGTAGTCGGAAGAACAAAAGGAAGCATTCCTGCCTATACCATTGAGCTTACCAGGCCCGGAGAAAACACACCTAATATAATCATGGATGTAAGCGAAATAGGTGGTCATGTGATATGGTTTTTAAACACCAGAAAAATTGATAGTCCTAAAATCGCAATAAAACAAGCACTGGACAAAGCTAAAAGCTACCTTGAATCTATTGATTACACTAACATGGAACCAACTGGTTCCCTCAGAGAAAACAACACTATAACGGTGACCTTTGTACCTAAAGACGGTGGTGTGCTATTGTACCCGGATTTCATCAAAGTTGAGGTGGCTTTGGATACTGGAGAAATTGTAGGACTCAATACTTTGGCATATTTAACATCGCATACCGATCGGGATCTACCTGAGCCCTCAATTACCGAAAAAGATGTTAGAAAAAGTTTAAATAAGAATTTAAGAGTTGAGAGAATCCGCATGACCTTGATACCCGATGAAGCACTGAGAGAAAAACTTTGTTATGAAGTAGATGCTAGGTTGAATTCCGATCGTTATTTTATTTATATCAATGCGGAAAACGGCAATGAAGAGCGGATATTAAAAGTGGTTGAAACCGATAAAGGCACCATGACAATGTAAGCAAAATGGAGGTTTTAAGTAATAATTCGACTATTAATATTTGATTTTGGTGTAGAAAATTCTTCTGAGGTGCCGTTATGTTCACCGGAGTTACTTTCTACCAAAATAAATATTTGTGGCAAATAAAACATTACCGGCATAATATATATACAAGGTGACAAAAAAAGAGAATTGCTGTGGGGGGAATTATCATGGCCGATATAAGGGATTTTTTTTCAAGCTCGGGGAATCAAACGACTGCTTCAATGGCTTACCTATTACTCATGGCTAATGTATTAGGGCTTGCGATTTTCATTGACGGTAAAAATGGAATACAGCAACTGGCCGAAAAGCCCAGAAAAAGGGATTACCAAATGAAACAAACTCTCAAACCGGTTTCATCTAAAAGTAATAAAGATATTATTTTAGAAATTGCCGATGCGAATGAACTGACTATAGATAAGAATGTGAAGAATAAATCCGGAGAAAATGATACTGAGTTTGAACAAATCGACCTGGCTTTCAAGCAAAAAAACATAGAAATATCGGAACTAAGGGATAACATCATCAATTTTAAGGAAGCAGTGGCTTTGAGAAATAAAGAGATCAAGCAGCCATTAAAGCCTTTAATTTGGAGCTTTCCCGAGAAATGAGACAGAATTATAAGATATCAAATCCCGTTGACAGTGAAGGTTTTCATGTGCTAAAATAGCATAGGTGGTTGCAGACGCCGGCCACCGCACGGAACGGGTTTTAAAAACAAATTACCTAGATTCCGGCGAGAAGAAGGAGGAGAATAGATTATGTACGCAATTATTGAGACCGGCGGTAAACAGTATTGTGTATCCGAAGGCGATGTACTTCGGGTGGAAAAACTTCCGGCAGATGTAGGAGAGATGATTGAACTTGATAAAGTTCTGGCTTTGTCAAAAGATGATGGACTCAAAGTAGGAAAGCCATGGCTTGAAGGTTCAAAAGTGAAGGCAAAGGTACTTCAGCATGGTAAGGGAGACAAGATCATCGTTTTTAAGTACAAGCCCAAGAAAAATTACCGTAGGAAACAAGGCCACCGTCAACCTTTTACTGAAATTCAAATTGAAAAAATAGAAGGGTAGTATGATAAAGGTAAAGGTAAAGCCTCATCCTTCCGGGGGCTATAAATCAATAGAAATATCAGGCCATGCGGAATATGCCGAATACGGCAAGGATATAGTTTGTGCCGGAGTTTCAGCTTTAGCGGAAACAGCGGTTTTGGGGCTTGAGAATGTGGTAGGCATAAAACCCTTAGTTAACAAAAAGGAAGGTTGTTTTACATTAAAGCTTCCTGATAACATGACAGCCCAAGAGTTAAAAAAGGCGGCAATTATTCTGGAAACTATATTCTTAGGTATTGAAGATATTTCTAAGTCTTATCCACTAAACATACGGACGGGGATAATAGAGGAGGTGTAGTCATTGAATTTACAGCTTTTTGCTCAGAAAAAAGGCGGAGGAAGTTCAAAAAACGGTCGTGACAGTCAGTCCAAAAGATTAGGCGTCAAAAGGTATGACGGCCAGTTCGTCAGCGCTGGCAGTATATTGGTTCGCCAAAGAGGTACCAGGGTGTATCCCGGACAAAACGTAGGTATGGGTGTTGATCATACACTTTTTGCAAAGATGGACGGTTATGTCAAGTTTGAACAAAAAGGGAAGAACAAGAAACTTGTAAACATATATGCCGCGAACTAAGCTCCTGTAAAAGGAGCTTTTTTTTGCCCTTGATTACATGTCAAAAATTACCTTTATATTACCATATGAGAAGGAATTTTAATGAATGAAATAGAACTATAAATAAAATACATAATAGTCAAAACACAACCATGGTCCACACCGCAACATTTTTATTGTAAGAGGTTGCGAGCATTTAGCTGATCAAATGTGAAAGGAATGGGTTTGTTGAATAGAAAGGGTATCCCATTTATCATTCTAACGGGTCAGATACTTCTAACTATAGCGGCGGTTACACTGCTCAATCCTGAATGCAACAAAAAAATACAAATTATTTTGGCAGGGCTCTTTTTTTACACAGCCGGTCTCATAACGGTTAAGCTCACTAACGGTGAAAAAATAAATACAGAAAAGAGTTTTTTCAACGTCTTTCGGTTGCAGAGACATGATTTTCAAAACAGGTTACAGATTATATACAGCATGATACAGTTGAAAAAATACGGAGATACTTTAAAATATATAGACGACATAAAGAATTGTGAAAAAATGGTCAATCACATTTGTAATAACTTGACCGACATTTTGCTAATATGCTGCCTGTTAGAAATATTTTACAGATCAAGGCAAAAAGATATTAACATGACTGTTGAAGTACATGACAAGAGCCCCCATTTATCCCATATATCGTGTTTGAAAAAAGAAATTGAAGATTATATCTTGCAATTTGACAAAATTAAGGGTAAAAAAGATATAAAGATAGTTTTAAAGGCTTCACGGGTTGAAATATTCTCTGAAGCTATAGGAGAGAAGGTCGTATATGGCGGTGAATATATAGCGTAAGCTTTTCACATGTATAAGGGGTTAAAACCAGGTCATGATCATATGCTTGTTTTTAAATGCCCAAATAAGGGAATCCTTGAATGTATGGACAAAATAATTGATTGACAGGTGATGTAAATGTTTGTAGATAGAGCAAAAATTTATGTAAAGGCCGGAGATGGAGGCAATGGTGTTGTGGCGTTTAGAAGGGAAAAATACGTACCACGGGGAGGACCCAGCGGAGGCGACGGCGGACGCGGCGGAGATGTGGTTCTCATGGTGGATTCGGGCTTGTCTACTCTTATGGATTTTAAATATAGGGTCCACTATAAAGCTAAAAGAGGAGAACACGGTCAAGGGTCAAACAAATTTGGACGCGGTGCTGAAAACCTTGTTATTAATGTACCACCGGGGACTGTTGTAAAAGACGCCGAGACTGGTGATGTGCTTGCAGACTTGGTAGAAAACGGGCACAGTTTTGTGGTAGCAAAGGGTGGCAGGGGTGGCCGAGGTAACGCTCGATTTACCTCTCCGGTGCACAGGGCACCGGATTTTGCGGAAAAGGGTGAACCGGGAGAAGAGCGGTGGATTGTGTTGGAACTAAAGCTATTGGCTGATGTTGGTCTGATTGGTTATCCCAATGCAGGGAAATCAACGTTACTTGCACGAATGACGGCGGCCACACCCAAAATCGCCGACTATCCTTTTACCACGCTATCTCCCAATCTTGGGGTAGCAGATCCGGGATTCGGTAAAGGCAGCAGCTTTGTTTTGGCTGACATACCGGGTCTTATTGAAGGTGCTCATGAAGGGCAGGGCTTAGGTCACGAGTTTTTAAGACATATAGAAAGAACTCGATTGCTTGTCCATGTAATAGATATGTCAGGCATGGAAAGGGATCCATTGGAGGGTTTTCATGCAATAAATAAGGAACTTGTAAATTACAGCAAGCAGCTTTTGAAAAAGCCCCAGTTGATTGCTGCCAACAAAATGGACTTACCCAAAGCTCAGGAGAATCACGAAAAAATTAAGCCATTACTTGAAAAAAACGGATATCATATAATACCTGTTTCAGGGGTCACCGGAGAGGGAATACAGCAGCTTTTGCAACATATTGGAGAAATGCTCTTAAAAGTACCAAAAGCTGAAACAATGGAACAAGTAAAGCAGTATACCATTGTAGAAGAAGAACCCTTTAAGATTGATAAAGGGGGTCAGGTATTTTATATTTCCGGTGAGAGGGTAGAACGATTGGTTGCAATGACTGATCTCGAAAATGAATCGGCGGTCAAACGCCTTCAGCGAGCTTTTAAGCGGATGGGTATTGATGATGCATTGAAAGATCAGGGTATTAAACCAGGTGATACGGTAAAAATCGGTGATTCGGAATTCTATTATATGGAATAAGATTATCAGAGTTTCAGCCAAAATATTATAATTGAAAATTAATGGTCAAGTGTGGTATAATTTTTTGTAATTTAAGGTATGTAAAGGGAGGATTAGTTTTGTCGAAAAACAAGAAAGTGGGTGTAATGGGGGGAACCTTTGACCCCATTCACTATGGCCATCTTGTTACTGCTGAGGCGGCCAGGACCCATTTCAACCTGGATAAAGTTATATTCACACCTACCGGAAAGCCGCCCCATAAAAAGGGGTATTCGGTTACACCAGCTGAAGACAGGTACCTGATGACTGTACTTGCTATCAATAGCAATCCATATTTTGATATTTCCAGAATGGAGATTGAAAGACCTGGTTTAACTTATACGGTGGATACATTAGAGCAGTTTTACAATGAATTAGGGAAAGATGTCAAGCTTTATTTTATCAGCGGTGCTGATGCAGTTTTGGATATCTTGACTTGGAAAGATGTGGAGAAGGTACTAGGCTATTGCACTTTTATCGCTGCAACTCGGCCCGGTTATCCGGTAGAAGAACTGAACCAAAAACTGCTGCAAATCAAACAAATGTATGGCCAAGAAGTTTATCCCATGGAAGTTACAGGCCTTGACATTTCCTCCACAGATATACGGAGAAGAGTTAAGGAAGGCCTTTCAATAAAATATCTACTTCCAGAGAGTGTGGAGACATACATACAGAAAAGTGGTCTTTATCGGTGAAGATGATGCTGGAAGAATTGATGCAAAAATTAAAAACAAACATGGATGAAAAAAGGTTTTTACATTCATTGGGTGTTATGAAAACAGCAGCTGAATTAGCAGCTTGCTATAATGCCGATGTTAAAAAAGCCGAAATAGCAGGTCTTCTCCATGACTGTGCCAGGGATATGGACATAGAACATCAGTTGAAAATGGTTGAATATTTTGGTATACTTTTAGATGATATCCAAAAGCGTGAAAAGGTTTTAATACATGGACCTTTGGGGGCAGTAACCGCTGAGCGGGATTATGGTATAGCCGATGAAGAAATACTAAATGCCATAAAAATACATACCACCGGTGATGCTGATATGAGCATGCTCGATAAGATAATACTTCTTTCAGATTTTATCGAACCCGGGAGATGTTATCCGGGAGTGGAAGATTTGAGAGTAAAGGCCTTTATAGACCTTGATGATGCAATTATAGGTGCTTTTGATTCAACTATAAGGTATGTTCTGAGTAAGGGGAGCTTATTACATCCAAAGACGATTTCTGGCAGGAATTTTATTCTCATGCAAAGGGAGAGCGAGGGAAGAGCATGAAAAGGCCTTTAAAGATAGCTTTGTGTATTCTATTATTTATCATATTGTCAATGGGAAGTGGGTTTTATTATGTGTTCCGGGGGTTGAATGACCCACTGGTACCTAATTCCGACCAAAATACATCAAGTACCGATGAGTTTATAAAAGGCGGTCGGCAGAATATATTACTTTTGGGCATGGATGCAGGTACTATCGGAGCTAAAGAAGAACATAACCGACATCGATCGGATACTATTATAGTAGTGAGTTTGGATAAAAAGAATAAAGATGTTAAAATTCTATCGATTCCTAGGGATACCAGAATTAAGATCGGTGGATACGGAATTCAGAAGATAAATGCTGCTACGGCTTTTGGCGGCCCGGATTTGGCAGTAAAAACCGTCAAGGATTTTTTAGGTGTGCCCATTCACAATTATGTAGCAGTAAAACTTTCAAGTTTTAGAAATATCGTTGATGTCTTAGGCGGTGTAGAGATAGATATAAAAGAGCGAATGAAATACACTGATCCTGTGGGAAACATATATATAGACTTACACCCGGGACAACAGCTGCTTGACGGAGACAAAGCCGAACAGTTTGTAAGATACAGGGAGTATCCTGATGCTGATGTTGGTCGGGTTAAAGCTCAGCAGCAATTTATGGAGGCTTTAATTGACAAAGCTCTTAGGCCGGCTACTATTTTGAAACTGCCCAAAATAATCGATGTAGTGCAAGAGAATGTAGAAACTGATATACAGCCTCTGGAGTTTGCAAGTCTTGCGAATTTCGGCCGGCAGATAAAACAGGATGATATAAAGATGTACATTATACCGGGTGAGGGAAAATACATTTCGGGAACAAGTTATTTTCTTCCTTTTCAGAATCAGATGAATGAGATGATAGATGAAATATTCTTTGATGACGGCAATATCAAAGTTGCCGTGCTAAATGGAAACGGTGCTAAAGGCGTTGCCTCCAAAGTGGCGACCGAGCTGGAGTCACAGGGTTTTAAAGTGGTTACCGTAGCCAATGCGGATAGCTTCGACTATGATACCACAACTATACTATATCCAAAGGATAAAAAGAGTGATGCCGAAAAGATTGCCGAGGTGCTCACACAGGCTCGGTTGGAGGAGCAGGAGGAAACGGATAAAAGGATTGATCTTCCCACAATAATAGTTGGCAAGGATGTAAATTGATTGATGGAGGGAAATGGATGATAAAAGACCCTAAAACATGTGCCCTTAGAGCGGCTGATATATTGAAAGATAAAAAGGGTCAGGATATTTTGGTATTGGATATAAGTTCTATAGCAGTATTTTCCGATTACTTCGTAATAGCCACTGGCATATCACCAATCCATGCTCAGGCATTGGCTGATGAAGTTGAGCAAAAATTAACTGAAGAAGGTTATAGACTGAGAAATAAAGAAGGTTATAAAGACGGCAAATGGATTTTGATGGATTTTTATGATGTAATCGTGCATATATTTGTCCGTTCCGAAAGAGAATATTATATGCTGGAGCGGCTTTGGGTTGATGCAAAACCCCTTGACCTACCGTCAAATAATATTGACACTCAAACTGACTTAGAATATAATAAAGAAAATCCAATATAATTATTAATTCAAAAGCGAACTTGAAGGAGTAGTACGGGATATTTACTCTACACAGAGATTCGGAGCATTGGTGAAATCCGGAAGAGCAAACCCCTGAACTCGCCTTCATTAATGCCGACAGGCGTTAAAATGTCTAAGTTGGGCTTTAAGGCCAATTAGGGTGGTACCGCGAGGAAAAGTTTCTCGTCCCTAACAGGGGATAAGAAACTTTTTTTAATTCTAATGGTGCCGGGACACCCAGAATTAAAGTTATTGGCAATTCAGTCTAATGTGATTTTTGAATAACTTAGCCTTTGGTGCCAGGCACCTCAGATTTAAGTTATTGATAATTCAGTCTTCATTGTATTAATTGTTTCTAGATATTGTTACTAGAAAAGTCTTTTTTATTACGGATATCAAATGTGTATTGTAAACGAGGAGGAATGAGATTGAAGTACGATTTTAAACTCATTGAAAGCAAATGGCAAAAAAAGTGGGAAGAAGAGGGTATATACAAAACCACCGAAGATTATAACAAACCTAAATACTATTGCCTTGAAATGTTTCCCTATCCTTCGGGGAATCTTCACATGGGCCATGTACGCAACTATTCCATAGGGGATGTGGTTGCAAGAT
>DUNY01000159.1 GCA_012839145.1 Thermoanaerobacterales bacterium | reverse complement strand
CGGTGAAAAGGCTGTTGCTTCCGAGAGCGGATTACTTACCACTATAGCTTGGGGAGTGGACGGAAAAGTGGAGTACGCTCTAGAAGGCAGTATCTTTATAGCCGGTGCCGTAATACAGTGGCTCCGTGACGAGCTCAGAGTCCTTGACAATGCCGCTCAGAGTGAAGAGCTGGCAACAAAAGTGGAAGACAATAACGGTGTATATCTGGTTCCGGCGTTTGTCGGTCTTGGCGCACCCTATTGGGATATGTATGCTCGAGGCACTATTGTGGGCTTAACCCGTGGTGCAAAGAGAGAACATATTGTCAGAGCCGCCTTAGAGTCCATTTGCTACCAGACCCGCGATGTTCTGGAAGCTATGCAGAAAGACTCAGGCATCAATCTCAAGAGCCTTAAGGTTGACGGTGGAGCCGTTGCCAACAACTTCTTGATGCAGTTCCAGTCGGATATCCTCGGTGTTCCAGTTGATCGGCCTAAGGTAATTGAGACCACCGCTTTGGGCGCAGCCTATCTTGCCGGTCTTGCAGTGGGCTACTGGAAAGATAAACAGGACATTTCAGCCAAGTGGCAGATTGATCGGACCTTCAAACCCGAAATGGACGATGACAAGAAAGATGGCTTATATAAGGGTTGGAAGAAAGCTGTAGAAAGAGCTCTTGATTGGGAAGATAAATAATAATAAGACATAGCTGTTTCAACACTGAATTAACCCGCCCTAAGTCCCCCGCCTCTATAGTATAGGCGGCGTGTGCCAAAGGGCGGCTAAGTTCAGTATGGACTCGACTAATATTTAGAGGGAGTTGAATCCTCTCTAAATAAAGTCTCGTTCAATAAAACGAATGTAATAGAATTTGTTGAAGCTGTGGCGGAGAATAAGGAGAACCTCACCTTTATATGGGGTGTGGTTTTCCTAATTTGGGGAGGAAGAAAATGGAAGATGTAGTAATTATTGGCGGAGGTGTAACGGGTTGCAGCATTGCCCGTGAACTATCCCGATATGACATGAAAATAACCCTAGTAGAAAAAGAAGAAGATGTGGCCTGTGGTACTAGTAAAGGTAATAGTGCAATAGTGCACGCAGGCTTTGACGCATCCCCGGGTACTTGGAAGGCAAAACTCAATGTTGCAGGAAATAAGCTATATCCCGCTTTGTGCGAAGAACTTGATGTGCCCTTTAAACTGAACGGCTCATTAGTTGTAGCTATAAATGAAGAAGAAGAAATGGCTCTTCACGAATTGCTTGACAGAGGAGAAACTAATGGAGTAAAGGGTCTACGGATTATCAAAAGAGATGAACTACATGCTTTGGAACCCAATCTTAGCCCTGATGCCAGAGCAGCTCTTGATGCACCTACAGGTGGTTTAGTATGTCCTTATGAGCTTACCATTGCATTGGCTGAAAATGCAAATCAAAACGGTGTAAAGTTCTGGTTGAACGCTCCGGTAATCGGTATAGATGTGCAGGAAGACTTCAGTTTACTGGTAAAGACCCCAAAAGGAAACATAAAGACTAAATATATTATTAACGCTGCAGGACTTTTCGCCGATGAAGTGTCAAAAATGGCAGGAGCTGAAGAATATACCATAACTCCGCGGAAAGGTGAATACCTAGTATTTGACAAGCAATTTGGAAACCTGGCGAAAAAGGCAATATTTCCCACTCCAACTAAAATTTCTAAAGGGATTTTAGTGTGTCCGACCGTTGACGGGAATATATTTATAGGCCCGAACTCCAACAATATTGAAGATAAAAATGATACTGGCGTAAATGCACCGGGTATTGAAGAGATTATTAAAGGTGGAAAGAAACTTGTACCTGATTTACCGTTAAAAAATGTCATTACATCTTTTGCAGGTCTAAGGGCTGTGTCCAATACAAATGATTTTATAATTGAGGCTTCCAAACTTGTTAAAGGCTTTATTAACGTAGGAGGCATTCAGTCCCCAGGACTCACTTCAGCACCGGCCATAGCACTTATGGTGAGAGAAATCTTGCTGGAAGAAGGCCTTACCTTAAAAGAAAAGAGAGAGTTTATTCCCCACAGACCAAAAAAGCTTAGGTTTAGGGAACTGGATAATGAAGAGCGGCAAAAACTTATAAAACAAAATCCAGCTTATGGTCATGTCATCTGCCGATGTGAAACCGTCACCGAAGCTGAAATAATTGACGCCATAAGAAGACCGGTAGGCGCGCGCAGCATCGATGCTGTTAAAAGAAGGACCCGTGCCGGTATGGGGCGATGTCAGGGAGGATTTTGTTCCCCAAGAGTTCTGGAAATATTGACTCGGGAACTAGGGGTGGACCCCCTGGAGATAACCAAAAAAGGTCCCGGTTCTAATCTACTGGTTGGCCGTATTAAGGAATTTCTACAGGACGAAGGCGGTGACGATAATGATAAATAAGGAACTGGTAGTAATAGGCGGTGGTCCTGCAGGGCTTGCCGCTGCAATTGAAGCAAAAAAACATGGTGTAAAAGATATTTTACTTGTAGAACGAGATTCCGGGCTGGGAGGAATTCTACAACAGTGTATCCACAATGGTTTCGGTCTTCATGTTTTTAAGGAGGAACTTACAGGTCCCGAATATGCAGATAGGTTCATTAAAGAACTTGAGGACATGGGTATAGAAGTTTTGCTGGATACCATGGTAATAGAGCTAACTAAGGATAAACGTATAATTGCCGTCAGTCATAAAAAAGGATTGATGCAAATCCAAGCTGAGGCAGTAATCCTTACTATGGGATGCCGGGAAAGGACCAGAGGTGCCATCAATATACCAGGTTTCCGGCCAGCGGGAATCTTTACCGCTGGCACTGCCCAGAGATTTGTTAACATTGAAGGATATATGCCCGGCAAAGAAATTGTCATATTAGGCTCAGGAGATATAGGCCTTATAATGGCTCGCCGCTTTACTCTTGAGGGAGCAAAGGTAAAGTGTGTAGCGGAGATAATGCCCTATTCCAATGGACTGACAAGGAACGTAGTCCAATGTTTGGAGGATTATGACATTCCGCTGCTATTAAGCCATACCGTTGTAAATATTGACGGAAGAGACAGAGTGGAAGGTGTCACAATTGCACAGGTGGATGAAGATTTTAAGCCTATTTCATCAACCGAAAAATATGTTACCTGTGATACCTTGTTGTTATCGGTCGGATTGATTCCGGAAAATGAGCTTTCAAAAATGGCTGATATTAAAATGGATGACATTACTGCTGGCCCTGTTGTCAATCATAGAATGGAAACAACAGTGCCGGGAATTTTTGCCTGTGGGAATGTAGTTCATGTCCATGATTTGGTAGACTTCGTCACCATGGAATCTCAATTGGCAGGTCGAGGCGCCGCAAACTACCTAAAGAACAGGATGCCTTTGGGAAAGCATATTTCCATTCTCCCCGGTGAAGGTATCAGGTATGCAGTGCCTCAATTGATTGACCCGCAAAATATCATAAATGAAAAGCAAAACTTCTTTATGCGCAGTACAAAACCCATGGAGAAAGCTCGTTTATTTATTGAATCTGATAAAGACCTTATTCGAACAAAAGTTATTCAGCATATAAAACCTAGTGAAATGATAAATATCGAACTCAAGAAGGAAGAATTAGCTGATAAAGATATAAATAGCTTAAGATTTTTCCTTCAGGAAGAAGGTGTGGCTGATGGAAATCAATAAAACAGTAACCTGCATTGTTTGCCCCAAAGGGTGCAGGATTGATGTAAAGGTGAAAAACGGTGAAATAGTAAGTATACAAAACTATGATTGCAAGCGTGGTTTGGAATATGCCAAAAATGAAGTATTAGATCCAAGAAGAATACTTACAACAACCCTGAAACTATCCGGGGGTAGAGTGCTGCCTGTCAGAACAAAAGATCCCATACCCAAGAAATTGCTGAAAAAAGCCATGCTTGAACTCAAAGATGTAGTAATTACTCCCCCTGTTAAGGTGGGGGACATAGTGGCGAAAAACGTGGTTGGAACCGGCATTGATTTAATATCTACAGGCAATGCTAAATAAAGATATAAAAATAATTAAGATATAACTGAAAGGGTGAAAGCCTTGCTTCAAAAGGATGCTGTTTTTACCCATCCTAAAGGAATGCATATCAGAGCTGCGGCTATGGTGGTTCAGAAGGCTTACGAAATTGAAAGCACGATGGACACCAGCATATATATTCGCAATCAGTCCGGGAGAGAAGTACCCGCCACTGCCCTGATGGCTATTCACTCACTTAACATAAAACCCGGAGAGCGTATCACGATAGTGGCGAAAGGGGCAAATGTAACGGAGGCCATAGATTGCTTTGAAGAATTGCTAAAGCGAGATTTATTGCCTCAAAACCCTGTAGAACTAGAACAAGTGGATGATATTTTAGAGGAAAATATGCTTAAAGCGGATAAGATATTTGACAGTATTGGCCTTGGCCTTATTGTTACCAACAAAAGAGGCATTGTAACTCTGTGCAACAAAATAGTTGAGGAATTAATGGGTATAAAAAAACAATATATGGTCGGTAATCAAATTCAGGATATTATTCCGGGTATAGATTTAAGCTCTGCATCATCCCTTGGAATCGGAGTGTTCGGACCGGAAAAAAACTCCGAACGAAAAATAGCATCAACAGATGTTAACCCTATTTTTGTTGAAGGTGAAATTGTAGGTTATACCATTATTTTCAATAAGAATGCTTCCACAGCTGAATCCTTCGTTTCTGATCAATGGCCCAATTACGGCACCAAATATGATTTCACCTTCCATATATATAATAACGACGTCTTTGAACTTGATAAAGCATTTGGCAACATTATCGGCCGCAGTGAAAAACTGCTTGCGGCTTTGGATGTGGCTGCCAAAGCCGCAAAAACATCTTCAACAATTCTTTTACAGGGAGAAAGTGGTACGGGGAAAGAGTTGGTGGCAGAGGCCATTCACAATGCCAGTAAGAGAAATTCTGGACCTTTCATAAAGGTAAACTGTCCGGGTATACCGTCCAATTTGATGGAAAGTGAGCTTTTCGGCCATGAGAGAGGTGCTTTTACCGGAGCCATTTATCAAAAGATCGGTAAGTTTGAATTGGCAAATGGCGGCACGATATTTTTGGACGAAATAGGTGAATTAGACAATAATCTGCAGGCAAAACTACTGAGAGTTTTACAGGAACGAGAATTTGAAAGAGTTGGAGGGAACCAGGTTTTTAAGACAGATGTCAGAATAATAGCTGCAACACATCGCGATTTAAGGGAAATGGTAAAAAAAGGGGAATTTCGGGAGGATCTCTATTATAGACTGAACGTAGTACCGGTAAAACTTCCAAGTTTGCGAGAACGAAAGGATGATATACCGTTACTTGTTGAACATTTTTTGAAAAAACTATGTAAAAAACTGGGACACAATAATAAGGTCATGACAAAAAGAGCTGTTGGATATTTATATAATTATGACTGGCCTGGAAATGTTCGTGAACTTGAGAATATTATTGAGCGAGTTATTAATTTATCCGACGATGATGTGATAGATGCTTGGGATCTGCCGGAATATATTACCGGTAAGGTTATTGAAAAGAAACCACGCTTGATTAATTTAGACATAAACGGAGAGCTTGCTACCTTTGATGATTACGAGAAAGCCATAATAGAAGTGGCTTTAAGAAAATATAAGAGCTTTAACGCCGCCGGTAAGGCTTTGGGTATTACACATAAAACCGTTGCGGCAAAAGCCAGGAGATATGGTGTTGTGGAGTAAACTAAATCTAATAAAGGGGTTAAAAAATGTTAAATAAAGCATTATATAACGACAAATCGATACCCCTGACCAAGCAAAGTGAAATACTACAGTTAAGTGAACAACTCGGTTATGATGCCCATGAAATAAAATGGGTAGTTGCAAAAAACTCAGACACCGTAAAAAACCTTGTTAAGTTTATTGACAATATAACTTGTGATTCACAGGAGATAAGTGCAAATTCAGCGAGTGGTTCAGATGAAATTAAAGGGTTATCACTTTTGGCATCTAATTTAAAGGAAATTGCTTCTACAGTGTCACAAATATCAAAGGATTACCTAAAAAAAGTGGCAGATGGAAGCTTAGCCATCAGTGATGTGGAGGCTGCCCTAGTTCAAGTTACTGCAGAAATGGACAGATCATCTGATGAAATTGAAGCTTTACTGGAGCTTACTGAAAAAGTAAAGGATTTTGTAGATTTCATCAAACATATAGCACAGCAGACCAATTTGCTTGCCCTCAATGCCGCAATAGAAGCGGCCAGAGCCGGTGAGGCCGGTCGGGGGTTCAGTGTTGTTGCCACTGAAATCAGGAAACTGGCGGAACGAAGTAAAGACAAGGCTCATGAAATACACGATACGGCAGATCTTATAAATAAGGGTATAATTAAGGCCTGTAACATATCCCAAAAAGGTACCGAAAACCTGAAAAATGTAAAAACGAAAATGAAAATAGGTAAAGACGCAATGAGTGGTGCCGTTGCCGCATTTGAAGACATATCTCAGCTTAATGGTAAACTATTGGATTCTTCAGAAGAACAGGCCAAAACTTCCAATTATTTAACAGAAATCTTCACCTCTCTCTCAGATAAAACCGCATCGACTGCAGACTCTACTGTAAAAGTCGCCTATCTCATTAAAGATCAGGAAACTCATAACAAGAAACTTCTTGACATTGCGGACAATTTAGTAGATAAAGTGTATGCATTACAAAAACAGTCCACTTATTTAAAGAGCAAGGATGAAATAATTTTTGGTATTAATCCTGCTCTAAGTCCTGATGTAATAAAGTCTTTGTACCTTCCCGTGATTAACAATGTATGTAAAAAAGTAGGGCTTATCCCCAGAGTCTTGGTGGCTACTGATTATGATGCCCTCTCAAACAGCTTGATTGATGGAATTGTTGATGTGGGATGGTTCTCGCCTTTAGCTTATGTCAATGCCCGTAACAAAGCCCCGGTTATTCCTATGGCAACGCCTATGGTAAACGGAGCACCTAATTATTTGGGATTCATTATTACTACTTCGGGGTCAGGCATAACTAATTTGAAGGATGTTAAAGGGGAGCGTATGGCCTTTGTAGATCCGAAATCAGCCTCAGGATATGCTTATCCAAGACTTCTGCTAAGAAAAGTCGGAGTAGATCCTGAAAAGGATTTGCAGGAACAAGCGTTTTTAGGCACTCACAGCAACGTAGTGGAAGCGGTGCTTTCAGGGTCGGTTAAAGTTGGTGCCACTTATTCTGAAGCCATTGATGATGCAAGACATAGAGGGCTTGATGTAGATAAATTTATTTATTTGGCTCAAACCGATCCCATACCGAAAGACTGTATTGCAGTTCGTCCGGATTTAGACCAAAATATTGTTCTAAAATTGGAAAGGGCTTTTATGGAATATAAAGATCGTGGTATAGGTAAAGAACGAGAAAGCTCCACGATTAACGGTTTTGTTGCAGCTAATGATGAGAATTATGACATCATTCGTGAGGTAGTAAGAGATGCAGGTTGATAAAAATTACCAACCACTGTATATTTAAAACGCTAAAACCTGCATATTTTCGGGTTTTTGGCATTGGTATGATTTATGCTACTAATATAGTGTAAATCATTTTTTTTAGGAGGGGTTCGATGAAAAAGATTATCAACAATCCGGAAAATGTAGTGCAGGAAATGTTAGACGGTATGGTGGCAGCCTATCCGCAGTATGTGCGGAAAATTGACGGCTTTGAAGTCATTGTCAGGGCCAATGCTCCCATAAAAGGTAAGGTCGCACTGGTATCCGGCGGAGGCAGCGGTCATGAACCTTCTCATGCAGGCTTTGTCGGAAAAGGTATGTTGGATGCCGGAGTAGCTGGAGCTGTCTTTACTTCACCAACTCCCGACCAGGTTTTTGAAGCAATAAAAGCTGTTGACGGTGGGGCAGGTGTGCTTTTGGTAATTAAGAACTATACTGGTGATATCATGAACTTCGAAATGGCCGGAGAAATGGCTGAGGCTGAAGGAATAAAGGTTGCCAGTGTGGTGGTCAACGATGACGTAGCAGTGGAAGACAGTCTTTACACATCCGGTCGGCGTGGCATTGCCGGAACGGTTTTTGTCCACAAGATTGCCGGAGCCAAAGCCGAAGCCGGCGGAACCCTGGAAGATGTTAAAGCTGTAGCGGAAAAAGTTATAAAAAACACCAGAAGTATGGGAATGGCCCTAACACCATGTATTGTGCCTGCAGCCGGAAAGCCTACCTTTACACTGGCTGAAGATGAAATGGAAATAGGCATGGGTATTCATGGAGAACCGGGGACCAAGCGTACACATATAATGCAAGCTGACGACTTGGTGGATCATCTCATGGAAAAGATATTAGATGATATTCCCTATAAATCCGGGGATGAAGTTGCTGTAATGATTAACGGCCTCGGAGCTACACCTCTTATGGAACAGTTTATAATGAATCGTCGGGTAAGCGAAATATTAAAGAAAAATGGAATTACGGTATACAGAACCTTTGTAGGAGAATTCATGACTTCAATTGAGATGGCCGGAGCTTCTATTACTCTGTTGAAATTAGATGATGAATTTAAGCAACTGTTGGATGCTCAGGCTGATACTCCTGCTTTCAGGCAACTTTGATACATCTTTCGAAAGGAGACTTAAACGTGGCTGTAAATAGTGCAGAACTAATTGAAATCATAAATCTGATAGCACATGATATTCAGAAAAACAGAGATTTCTTGACAGAACTTGATTCAGCCATCGGTGATGCCGACCATGGTATAAACATGTCTAAAGGCTTCAAAGCTGTTACTGAAAAAATATCTACTATGGCCGACAAAGACTGTGGCAGTATTTTAAAAACCGTAGGGATGACGCTGGTATCAACAGTAGGAGGCGCTTCCGGACCCCTGTACGGTACTGCCTTTATGCGGGCAGGTCAAGCCGTGGGAGACAAACAGCAGCTTGGTTTTGAGGATATACCAATATTGTTAGATGCGGCACTGGAAGGTATAAAGATGCGGGGAAAAGCTGTAAAAGGTGAAAAAACCATAATAGATGCTTTAGAACCGGCAGTAGAAGTATTAAAATCCTCACCGATGGATATTAAGCTTATGAATGCGGCGGTAAAAGCGGCAAAAGACGGAGTTGAATATACCAAAGGCATAATAGCCAAAAAAGGAAGAGCCAGTTACCTCGGTGAAAGGAGCCTTGGCCACCAGGACCCGGGAGCAACTTCATGTTATATTATGCTATCATCAACCTACAAAGCAATACTTGATAGAAACAATTGAAGAATATTCTCATTGGTAGAATGGGGTGATGGATTGGTCGGTATAATACTGGTCTCACACAGTAAAAAAATGGCAGAAGGAGCCAAAGAAATAATTGAGCAGGTTATCGGAGATAAAATAAAAATTAAGGTAGCCGCCGGCACATCCGATAATAGATTGGGTACCGATGTATTTTTGATTGAACAGAAAGTCTTAGAAATTTTTGATGGCGATGGGGTGCTGATTATTCCGGATCTGGGCAGTGCAGTCATGAGTACGGAGATGGCCATCGAAAGCCTGGAAGAGCCTATTAGATCTATGACCCAACTGGCGGATTCACCCTTCTTCGAAGGAGCTATCGCAGCAGCTATGGAGGCAAGTTTCGGAAAAAGCCTGGAAGAAGTAAAGCAAGCGGCGGAAAACACAAGAGGCATGAAGAAAATAGCATGAAAAAAAGTAATTCTAGGTGAATAATTGGGGACGGGACAAATTATTCATTCAAAGTCACAAAGGAATACAGAATAATTGCGGGTACAAATTATTCAAAGTCACGAACGACTAAAAAAGGTGCTTCTTTGTATTAACAAAGGAGCACCTTTTTATGAATCATAAAAATCATGAGGGATGGTGCATGCGTCGTAAAAAGCTCACCATATAACAGCGGGTGAGAACTCCCCCGAGATAGTATATAGCACATTACTAATAGAGAGTGTTGGGTATAATCCAGCTAATTTATGATATTAAGTGCAGACCGTAAGGTAGTAATCTCCAAGTGCTACCAGAAGAGTCTCAAAATCCCGTGAAGGTTGATACCATGAACCGAGCAGTGAATAAAAAGACCGTCCCCAATTATTCATTTAAACTATAATATGCCCAAATAATGTCCGATATTTGCTTTATCATATATAGCACCTTGTATTTTAGATGTCTTTGAGCTCATGATTACGGTTATTCCCGGGCCGTGACCGGATTTTATGCAGTCACTGTGAACAACAACACCTATAGATACTGCGCCTTTTAAATACTGCCTTCCGTTTGTGTTGTCACAATCTCTCAAGAGAACCAAATCACCGAACCTCAGCTTTTCAAGACCGAATTTGCGGTTTGCATCTTCATCGCCTGTCATTATATCATAATCACCCATAAAGGCCGTGGAGCTGCCAATCCCCGATCCCATTAGGTATGCAGGCACTTCGGTAACAACAGGCACCTCTAAAAGGCCTTTTTTATTTTTCTTTATACCGATTTTTTCAAATAACTCGGGATCTATATTCATGAAGATTACGTCTTCCATGTCTTCGATTGCAAGACCCTGTCCAAAGGCCTTTACCAAGACCAAGTCATTGATTGCCATTTTCTCCAAATCTTCTTCTTTAAAATATATCAAAACATGGTCGATTCCACCGTGCATTCCAGTAACAATGCCTTTTGCACCCTTGGCATCACCGCTTACAATCCTGGCCTCATTCCCTATGCACGACAGCATCATCAGTGCATTGTTTTCCGCTGTATTTTCGTTTTTTACACTGACACCGGGCTCAATATGATCTCCCACCCAATTCATACAAAGGTCACCAATCTTTACGTTATAAGTTATCCCACCTGTGGCCGGAAGGATTTCACCTTTGCCATCCCTGTTAATCCTATAAGGACTGCTTACCGTAGGACTATGTATTCTACCTTGTACTGACTGCATTACCAGTCTTTTTTTATTTGTTTTTATCAATATTTTCCCCTCCATTACCCATATTAAAAGTGATTTTCATCATCTTAATATATTATATCGTACTACAGCACAGCTGCAATCAAAGCTTGACTTTGCTATGGAAAGTTGTCGCCCGTTCTTGCTTCCATTATATCTACAACTTCATACTTTATAGCAGGATTTTCGGTCATTATAACGAAATAATAACATTATAGTGCTACCTAAAAGTATAGGAATTTAGACTATTTTGGTTGATTGCCGAGAACAATGGCAATATTCATCGAAAATTAGGAGGACGATTTTCATGCTGGTAACTATAGATGTTGAAAAGGCACTCATGCTATTTCCACACAAATTCTATAAATTACTTTTAATTGCAGGTGCCAATTCACATAAAAGAAGCCACCTTTTAAAGCAGCTGGCGGAAGGTAGCGACTGCTTTTATACAAACCTTAACCTTGCTCTAGCACAGCGCCTGATGACAGTTCCCATTAATGAACGCTGTCTGCATATAAACCAGTGTATAGATGAAATCGTGAAAGATATAGATACAGAAACGGTTCTTTTTGATCACATCGAAATATTATTTGAAAAATCGTTGAAGACAAATCCTCTTGCTCTGCTAAAAAACCTATCACGTAATCGAAAGCTAATTGCTGCTTGGCCAGGCATCATAAAAGATGAGTCTTTGATATATGCAAAGCCCGGTCATCCGGAATATGTAAAATACCCCATAGAAGTTGATTTTACTGTTGTCGATTTAGACCAGATGGAGCTGTAGAGGCGGTCTTTAACCGTTCCAAAGAACAACAGGTCTTGCTTTAGGGAGAAGTGCAGTCATCTTTACTGAAGTAACTTTCCAAAAGGTATAAATATAAAGTGTAATCAAGGCTTACATAGATAAATAGAAGGAGTGTTTCCATTGAAGTATGGTGAACTTGTCAGTTTTGATCCGGTGGAATCTGTTATAAAATTAGTGGAGGCCGATCAGCCCCAAGAGGCCTTAAGGCTTGTTAAAACTTATGTAATGTCAAATAACATGGCAAAAACTTTAAAAGACTTGGTCATCCCTCAGCTTCAGTTTGAAGATCCCTTTGACAATAAGGGTGTTTTTATCGTTGGCAATTATGGTACAGGTAAATCACACTTGATGTCAGTAATATCAGCAGTTGCTGAAGAT
>DUNY01000458.1 GCA_012839145.1 Thermoanaerobacterales bacterium | reverse complement strand
TTACCCGTATCTTTTATGCTACTGGCCCCTATTTCAATAATGGTTTGGCGAACTAGTTCTTCCACTTCTTCATCAGTTAGCTGCTGAGGAAGATAGCTGGACAGAATGGCTATCTCCTTTTTTAAACTTTCTACAGTTTCTGTTTTACCCAGCCGCTCATATTCCTCTATATCTTTTTTTCTTTTTTTAGTTTCTCTGAATAAAACTTCGATAATTTCATCATCATCCAGTTCGTGAAGCTTTTCTTTTTCGGCATAAAGAATAGCTGATTTAGCCATTCGGATTACTGAAAGCCTTTCTTTTTCCCCCGCTTTTAATGCAGCTTTCATATCTTGATTTAACATATCTTTTATCGACATGTTATCGCTCCCTTAAAACTTACGATATTTTCTTTTGCGGGCTGCCTCCGATTTTTTCTTACGCCTTACACTGGGTTTTTCATAGTGCTCCCTTTTTCTTACCTCAGATAACACTCCCGCTCTTTGACACTTTCTCTTAAATCTGCGAAGTGCATTGTCCAATGATTCATTTTGCCCCACTTTTACTTCTGACACTTTATATTCCCTCCCTCCGCTGCACTTTCTGCTACGTAGATGTCTTACTGCAAAATGCGAATATGATTAATTATAAGACTAAATACATCTATCGTCAATATCATCCGGGAGGCCATGTCATAAATCTGCCGCTTAACAGGTGAAAGTGCAAATGATTAACAGTTTGACCCCCTTCTTCACCGGTATTGACTACCAACCTAAAACCTTTTTTATCTATGTTATTTTGCCGAGCAAGATCTTGTGCCACTTTAGTGATTCGTTTCATTACTTTTGCATTGTCCTCGTTTATTTCCATAATTGACGCTATATGCTTTTTCGGAACCAAGAGGAGATGGATAGGAGCTTGAGGGTTAATATCATTAAACACCAAAACTTCTTCATCTTCATATATTACTTTGGTCGGTAATTCTTTGTTTATTATCTTGCAAAAAACACAGTCCATCAATTCCCACCTCCTTATCCAGAATTACTGTTACTCTATCTCTACATAAAGTTTATTCCACATTAAGGCATGTATTTCCTTCTTTAAGCAAAATTTTATTTCTTTATTTCGCCAAAAATATGATTATCCATATTTTTACTCAGCGTTACAGGTATTATTTTATTGTGAAGGTCTCCCTCAGATTTTACTGCAACTTTAATATAGTTTTCCGTAAGACCTTCATAGATATTATCGTGCTTTTTATCTTCAAACAATACTTTTTTTGTAGTATTTGTAAATTTTTCACGAAAGTTGTGCTCTAATTTTTGGCTTATAGATATTAATTTATGAGTTCTGTCAGTTTTAACGCTCTTTTTTATTTGGTTGGGCATATCGGCAGCCAAGGTTCCTCTTTTAGGAGAAAAGGGAAATACATGGAGTTTGGAAAAATCCATCTCATGTATAAATTTTTGGGTTTGGCTAAATTCTTCATCGGTTTCTCCCGGAAAACCCACTATTATATCTGTGGTAATAGATACATTAGGCATGATATTTCTTATATAGTGAATTCTTTTACGAAAATCGTCAGTTGTATAACGGCGATTCATTCGCCGAAGCACCGTATCACATCCACTTTGAAGTGGTATGTGAAAATGGTGGCAAAAACTCCTTGTTTTTAATAAGCCATTTAAAAGCTCATCAGAAAGTTCAAGAGCTTCAATAGAGCTCAAGCGTATCCTCTCAATACCTTCAATTTGGGATATTTTTAAAATCACATCCAGTAAATGATTCTTCCCGTCCTTAAAGTCATAACCGTATAATCCTAAGTGAATTCCTGTTAATACTATTTCTTTGAAACCGTCTTTTGAAAGGCTCTCAGCTTCAGTTAGAATGCTGTCAATAGCCCGACTTCGAATTGGTCCACGTGCATAGGGGATAATACAATAGGAACAAAACATATTGCATCCTTCTTGTATTTTTAAAAATGCCCTGGTTTTTTGGCGGTGGCCTTTAAAAGCTATTTCTTCAAAAGTCCGCTGTTTCATTATATCTCCAACAGCTACAACCGGTCCATCATTGTTCTTTGCTTCTTGAACCAATTCAACTATCTGATGGCGATCTTTTGTTCCTACTACAACTGATACCCCGGGTAGACTTAAAACCTCAGCCGGCTCAAGCTGAGCATAACATCCCACTACCGCTACCTTTGCCGACGGATTTTTGCGAATTGCCTTACGAATAATCTGCCTTGACTTTCTGCCACTTTCATTAGTTACATCACATGTGTTTATAACATAAACATCTGCTTGTTTATCGAAACTTACAATTTCATAACCTTTTTTTTCAAAAAGCTCAGCCATGGCTGCAGATTCGTATTGATTTACCTTACACCCTAATGTATAAAAAGCCACTTTCGGCATCATTATCCTCCCATATCACCCAGTTCATACATTATTATACCACATGTTACAACTGCTGCAGTTTCAGTCCTTAATATTCTAGAGCCAAGACTGATAGATACAGCCCCTGCCGCTTTGGCCCTTTCTATTTCACTATTGAAAAACCGCCTTCAGGTCCGATGAATACGGCAATTCTTGAAATGTTTTTATCAATGTCCTTCATTATTTTCTTCAATGTAGTTTTATTTTCCTGTTCCCATGGAATTACAGTCAATTCATGATTTTTTATCTCTTGCAGGCCGGAATCCAAAGTCAATACTTGACCTACTTCCGGTACGTCCATTCGCATACACTGTTTTGCAGCTTCTTGAACGATTCTTTTCCAGCGCTCCCTACGGCGCGTAAGTTTTGACTGTGCAACATTTACCACTGTCCTTTGGGTAACAATCGGAATAAATTTACTAACACCTATTTCCGTGTTTTTCTGTAGAATCCAGTCAAACTTATCTCCTTTAGGTAAACTTTGTAGCAAAGTAATAAAAGGCTTTATCTCGTTATGTTTATTTTTCTCTACAATCTTCAGTTTTATTTCAAGTCTTCGGGCGTCGACATCCAAAATAACTCCGATGCTTTCTGTATTTCTCCCGTCTGATATTCTGATTACATCACCGGGTCGATGTCTAAGGACGCGAATTATATGATGGACATCTTCACCTGAAACTACTATTTGATCATTAATATTTAAATCTCGATATATAAATAATCTAGACATAAAAATATCCCCCCATCAACTGCCGATGGGGGCTTGTGTAGATACTAACGCAACCCATTCGCCTTTCTCAAATTGCCCAATTACATCAAAGCCGTTTTTCCCTAATGCCTCTATAACTGATAATTTGCGATCTTTTATAATTCCGGATGCTATAAAAATACCGTTATCCTGTAAATACAAGGCCGCATCCTTAGCCAAATCTATTACCACATCAGCTATGATATTGGCCACAATAATATCGGCTTTTGTGTTGATATCTATGAGCTTATCACCTTTTACAGCTTGGATTTGAGTATCCAAGTTATTTCTTCTAATGTTTTCTCGAGCAATACACACAGCATTTTCATCTTTGTCTATGGCCAGCACTTGTTTGGCTCCCAGCTTACCACATGCTATAGACAATATTCCCGACCCGCATCCTACATCGATTACAGTCATATCTTTTTTTGTGTATTTTTCTAAAATTTCCAAACACAGCATAGTGGTTTCATGGGTGCCGGTGCCGAAGGCCATGCCAGGGTCCAATTCTATAACCACCTCACCTGCTTTAGGTGTATATACTTCCCAGGATGGCTTAATTACAATGTTTTTACCTATATGGGTAGGTTTATAGTATTTTTTCCAAGCACTGCCCCAATCCGCCTCGGAAATTGTGGTCAAAGCCACCTCGCCCTTTCCTATATCCAGGCCATAACTGGGAAGCTCTCTTATCCTATCTCGGATGACCTGGGTTCTCTCTGCTAAACTGCTGTCTTCCACCAGGTATCCCGTGACTTGAGCCACCTCAAAGTCTAACCCTTCAGGAATATCAAGGTAATCCCATCTGTCGGAATCTTGGGACCGTAAATATATCTTTGGGTCTTCTATTACTACTCCGGCGACACCGGCTTCATAGAAAATATTTGACACGGCCTCTATGGCTTCAGTTGTAGTCTTTACCTTTATTTCAACCCAGTTCATTTAAACACTCCCGGTCATACACCAAAAGCATCTTTCATCTTTCCAAAAAGGCCTTTTGATGTTGGTTTTACATCTTCACCGCTTATCTCCGCAAATTTTATTAGCAATTCCCGCTGTTTTTCATTCATATTCTTGGGTATAACCACATTTATTAGGACATGGATATCTCCGCGTCCATATCCTCTTATATGAGGTATTCCTTTAGATTTTAGGCGAAACCTAGTTCCCGGTTGTGTTCCCTCAGGTATCCGCAGTTTTACCTTTTCTTCCAGTGTGGGAACCTCTATTTCATCACCAAGAGCTGCTTGAACAAAAGATATTGGAGCTTCATAAATTAAATCATCGCCTTCTCTTACAAACAGTTTGTGAGGTTTTGCACGAATAATAATGTATAGGTCACCGGGCGGCCCTCCTAACTCCCCGGGCTCTCCCTCACCACTCATCCGCAGTCTTGAACCAGTATCCACTCCTGCGGGGATCTTAACTTTTAACTTGCGACCGACTTTACTCTGGCCTCGACCGTGACACTCAGGACATGGTTCATCTATAATATTACCCCTGCCGCCACAATTTTCACAGGTAGTAACGTTGGTAAATTGCATGGGGCCAAGGTTTTGAACTCTTCTCACTTGGCCTGTACCTCCACAATTAGGACAAGTCTTAGGACTGGTACCGGGCTTAGCTCCGCTACCGTCGCATTTTTTACAGCTTTCCATGCGGAAAATCTTAACTTCTTTTTCTACTCCAAAAGCAGCTTCTTCCAAAGTTATTTCCAAATCATATCTCAAGTCAGCGCCGCGAGTTGGTCCTTTTCGCCTGCTTTGACCAAATCCTCCACCAAATATATCAAAAATGTCATCAAAGAGGCCACCACCAAAATCGCTAAAATTTCCAAAGCCCCCAAAGTTACCCCCATTAAAATCTCCCTGTCCAAACCCGGCATGACCGAACTGGTCATACCGTGCACGCTTGTCAGGATCTCTAAGGACTTCATAGGCCTCGTTTATTTCTTTAAATTTTTCTGCCGCATTTTTATCATCCTTGTTTACATCGGGATGATACTTGCGGGCAAGCTTCCTAAAAGCTTTTTTTATTTCATCTTCAGTGGCATCTCTGCTTACGCCCAGGACCTCGTAATAATCTCTTTTTGCCAATCGGCATCACTCCATCCAAGTTAGCCCCACAAGAGCTGTTAATTCTTATCATCATCGTCAACAACTTTATAATCAGCATCCACTACTTTTTCATCGTTTTTATTTTCTGTAGAGCCGGCTTGATCGGTATTTGAATCTGCTCCCGCAAATCCCTGTTGATCAGAGTTTGCTTGGGCATTAGCCTGATATAACTTCGATGATATGTCATAGAATACTTTTGTCAAGTCATCAGTGGCTTTTTGTATTTTTTCAACATCATCCGATTCCAAAGCCGCCTTTACGTTTTCAACTTCTTTTTTTATCTTTTCTTCATCGTCTTTACCTATTTTATCTTTTAAATCAGACAGCATTTTTTCTGTTTGATATACAAGGGAATCAGCTTTGTTTTTTACCTCGATTTTCTCCTGTTTCTTTTTATCTTCTTCAGCGAATTTCTCTGCTTCTGTAACCATTCTTTGA
>DUNY01000376.1 GCA_012839145.1 Thermoanaerobacterales bacterium | reverse complement strand
TACCATCAAAAATACTTGGATAAAAACCCCCATGGTTATTGCCATATAAGTTGGGAACAAATCAATAAGGTAAAAGATGTAGTGGTGGACCCAAACCTGTACACACCTTTAACCAAGTCCCAATTAAAGCAGCAATTCACGGAGCTTCAATTGACAGTAACACAGCAAAATGCCACTGAACCTCCTTTCAATAACCCATATTGGAACCACTACGAGCCGGGAATTTATGTGGACATTACTTCCGGGGAGCCATTATTTTCTTCCAGTGACAAATTCGATTCCGGCTGTGGATGGCCTAGTTTTTCCAAGCCCATAGATGCTAAAGTTATTAGAGAAAAGGAGGATACCTCCTACGGAATGATACGGTCAGAGGTTAGGAGCAGAGTCGGCGATGCCCACTTGGGTCATGTATTTAGTGACGGGCCCAAGGAGTTGGGTGGCTATCGCTATTGTATCAACAGTGCTGCACTACGGTTCATCCCTAAGGATAAGATGGCAGAGGAGGGTTATGGTTACCTTTTGCCCTATGTAAAGTAGAAAGATTGCATAAGCGAGTTGTTTTAAGAAGTTTGAAGATTAATAAAGGGAGGGTTTTTAAAATGAAATATCTGTTCATATGTTACCCGCAATGAGGTGCCTGCCAAAAGGCTAAAAAGTGGCTGGAAGCCAACAAGATTGAATATGAATACCGACATATTGCAAAGCAAAATCCAACAGCAGAAGAATTACAAGAATGGATTCCCCAAAGCGGTTTGCCCATCAAAAAATTCTTTAATACCAGTGGAAAGATTTATAAGGAAATGGGATTAAAGGATAAGATTCCACAAATGACCGATGAAGAGATTATAGAGTTGTTGTCCACAGATGGAATGTTGGTTAAACGCCCCTTATTGATTGGTGACAATAAAGTCTTAGTGGGTTTTAACGCTGCTGTGTGGGAATCAATAAATGAGAATAAATAATCGTGATATTCACTGCATGAGGCCCTAATTATAGGCCTTATTCTTATGCCCTATCGCAAAATACTCAAGGGGCCACCTTCTCTGATGATGTCTTCGATTTCCCGGGTAGGTATGGGAAAAGTTACGAAGCCATAAACATAAGGTGCCAGTTCATATAACTGGAAATATATCATAAGAGTCCTGTTTTGTATATAAAAATCTTGGTCAGGCTTTATGGCGGTAAAACCAACTATAAGAGGTATATTCCTTTCCTGTATTTGACGTTTTATTATATCCGACAAGGGCTTTACATAATCCACATTTTCCTTAAATAGATCCTCCAGGCGGTATATTCTACCGGTATTTACATCAAAAGTAACTGATTTTAAGACGGTCATGCCATGGGCTCCGCCGGCGAACCAATACATTTCAATGGAAATGCTTAAAATCCCCTTCTCATTTGTTCTTATATGATATCTCCCTGTCACATCGGTCATGGGGTTTTCATAATATCCGGTATTTACTATCAGGTTGTTTACAATTCCCATTATAACAGAATTAATATACTGCTCAACATTTTTATCGGCCAACCTTTCCACTACCGGATATTCCACATCCAGTCTTTCTTTTTTTATTCGGTGGGTTTTAATAATTGCAGGGGATTGGTTTTGTATCATTATATATCTCACTCCTTAAAGGAAGGCATTTTATATAATCTATTCAAATGTTAAACTTTTGGTTAATAATAAACCTTCCATAAAAAAATAAGCCAAGCAATTTTTAAAAAGAAACTGCCTGGTTTATTGTTGCTTAATTACTTCTATTGCTCCGGACAGAGTCCGGCTCTTCTCCAGTGGATTTGAGGTAATTGTTCTATGATTCTCCAAATATCTCTGCAATACTCAATTGGCGACTTCAACAAGTATTTTTACTGCTTTTTGAACAATCTCAGCTCTACGACGAAGAAATGCATCAAAGTCTTTTTTGAGCTTTTTATTTTTTTGTTCTTGTGAAAGTCCCTCATAGCCTCCGTTAGCTAATTCTTTTATCCATTTCAACCATACCATTCTTCATTTTTTCGATTACGAGGTTCCATATTAATCCTCCATTTACTTTTTGACTACATATGTTCATAAACTCTTTTTATGATTCCACAAACAATACCAACAATACGGGCTTGTTCAGTTCTTATCTGTATCGGTTCATATTTTTCATTTTCCGGCATGAGTAGGACCGAATCTCCCATCTTAACAAATCGTTTGAGCGTTGCATCATCGGTTAGTGATACGGCAACGATGTCCCTGTTGCCGGCATCTTCTTGTTTTTTTATAACTACATAATCACCGTCTTCAATATTGGCACCTATCATACTATCGCCCCTGACTTTCAGTATAAATAAGTCGTCATTGGGGTTAAACCAGTCTGCAGGTAAATAGAACTTATCCTCAACGCTGGAATTCATATGAATTGGAAGACCAGCGGCAATATTTCCGTAAACCATGAATTGACGTGTATCATTTGCAGAAAAAAATTTCTTGTCTTGTTGTTCAGTAACCTCAATTTCTTGCTTGCTTTTCACATCTCTCTCAATTAAGCAGGTTCTTCCATGCTTAATATCAATATAGTTAAAGTTTTCTAGACTATTCGGTAACATATATGAATTAAAAGATGGGATGTCATCAATAATATCAAAAACACTATTAAGAACAACAACTTCTCTTCCGTTGGTAGCTACCCCATAACTACAAGTTTTTTCATTACTCATATAGCTTTTAAGCTGTTTTACCCCTTTTTCGATATCGGTACCATACGCCTTTACTTCGATAAAAATAAAGGGTACCTTAGTTCCATTTTTCCCATATATACAAACTGCAATATCCACTGCTCCCGTCTTTGAGAAAGAATTCACCGGATATTCTATTTCTATGAGCTTAATAGGGTATTTATAAGTATCTTGAAGCTCTTTTATATACCACTGTCTTACTCTCTCTTCATTATTGAAAAGGTTGTGAATCTTGTGCTTAAAGCAGTATTCCTCAATGCTAATAGGGTAAAAGCTACGTATTAAATTTCGGATGGACAGCTTTAATAGCTTTGAATCAATTTCACGTATAAACTGAGAGGGAGCTCTGCTTGATGACATATACAGTAATTCATTGGCTCGGGTCATACCTACATATAGGAGCTTCCTATCTGTTGTTATTTGAACCTGTTGATCTTCGGGTTCAAGATACGTTACATATGGAATAACGTTTCGGTTTAATCCAATAATAAAGACGACTTTAAATTCCAAGCCTTTTATGGAGTGAATTGTAAGAAGCTTAGCCGAATCTTCCTCAAAATCCAAATCACTGTCAAATATTGTAGACGTTATTCCATGCTTATCAAAGTGCTCTTTAATCGCAATTAATTGGCTTTTATTTTTTGCAATCACAGCAATATCTTTTAGCTCGTATTGTTTCATAAGATAATCTTTTATCTCATTTGCAATAAATTCCGCTTCTTGTTTTACATTGGCAAATGCTCTGTAAACCGGAAAAGTTCCTTGCCTATCTATTAATGAAGGTGCGACAAAGTTATCATCCTCAAGAATAACCGGGTCATTCTGTATTAAACTGTAAGCAGCTTGAGAGATCTGTGTGGTTGTACGATAATTTTTGCTCAATGAGGTACTTTTACCGGTCATGTCATATCCTATGCTGGTAAATGATCTTCCTTTTACAAGCCATGAATGGGGATATATACTTTGAGCCGTATCACATACGAACATAATACTGGAGTATTCTTTAGGTTGATATAGACAAGAAATAAATTCCAGTTGGACCTTCGTAAGGTCTTGGCTTTCATCAACTATAATGTGAGAATACTTTTTATCTGCATACTGTTTTGCCTCTTTTAATGCAAACACTGCCGCATCTTTAATATCAATAAGGCCTTTTTCCTTCAGTTTTTTATTAAAAAGCAACATTAACTCAAAGATTGCTTTTCTTGTATTTGAGTTTTTTTGAAGTCTTTGCGGTCCTTCTTCATTACTGCTTTTATTCATTCTGCCAAGTCTATCTGCATTCTGGTATTCTTCAATTTCCATATAGTTGCATGATTTTAT
>DUNY01000224.1 GCA_012839145.1 Thermoanaerobacterales bacterium | reverse complement strand
AATTAAAATACAAGAGAATAAAAAAATATGTTTTGATACAGAAATAATAAAACAATCCATTAAAGATATTGGAAAAGAACTTGAGACCCTGAATAAGCAGCTAAATAGTTTGCATGATCTCGTCGAACAGGGCGTTTATTCTACAGATACTTTTATAAAAAGGTCCCAAAACATAGAAAGCAAAATAAATACTGCAAAAGCGAGTAAAGATGAATTAGAGACTAAGTTAAAGAATATTTTTTCCGTAGAAGAAAAGAAGAAAAGTATAATTCCCAGATGGGAAAAGGTTTTAAATATATACAATAAACTTGAATCAGCAAAAGATAAAAATGAATTGCTGAAAGAGATATTGGATAAAGTAATTTATACCAAGGAAGAGGGCGGCCGTTGGAGCGGCAAAGTAGATGATTTTGAGTTGGTTATAAATCCTAAATTGCCTCAAGATCACTGACAACATATTGGAACTAAAGAATTTGCTCATTGGGAAATAATAGGAACATTAATTTATAAATTAACTGATGGAGCTACTCCCGAACAAATGAGAAGAGCCGGTATGGGGGATCATTATGCCCAGCACGATAATGCTCTTTACCCTCATGATGCAGCTGGAGTGCCCTGGACGGCCGCATATATACAGTCGACAGGAGATCCTATAACCGACTTACATGAAAATATGGCTGCGGAACAAAAAGCTAGAACTACCTATGAACATCTCATCAATCTCACTGATGATTCGGGTGTAATTGCAACTCTTTCATTTTTAAGAGAGCGGGAAGTGGTGCACTTTCAGCGTTTTGGTGAGACCCTGATGCTAGTGAGGGAATATCTAAACAAAAAACATGTTTTTTAAGAAAAATTTACAGTACTGTTTTTGTGTAGTTTATCTGCTTATGGTTATGAACATTTATTAGTGTAAATGGAATAATCACCCTGAGTTTTGTTAATACTATTATTGTAGCACCTGCGGGTCGCTTTGACCCGCTTTATTTAGTCCAAAAAGGAGCTGCCGCATACCTTACCGCTAAAATTAGTTGGTAGAACAGCTCCTTATATTTTTTGTATAGACCTTTTTTACGGCATTTTCTATACTTTTTAGAAGATCTTTACCTTTTTTAGCGCTCCTCTTATCCCATCTATGAGGCTTTTGCTTTTTTGTATCTCTCTTGGCAGACCATGAAAACCTCTTCTTCATATCAGTCTTTGCTCTCCCCATATTTTATTATTTCTATTTTCTCGATTATACTCCTTTTTTATTCTAACTTCAGTAACGAGCTTTCTGGCAAAACCTTTGGCTTCCCCTTGATAGTTTTCTATCTCTTGTGTATACGGCAAAGCTATGGGATTTGTTCTCAACAGCTTTGATAATGAGTATGACTTGGTGTTCTACAGGCTGTATAAATTATATAAAGTAACTAGTAACTACTTCATCGGGCTTCATCTGTCAGTAATAAAAAATCCTCCTGTTTAAATTAGCATGTTTTTAAAGTAAACAGGAGGAAACATCATTGTTTTTGCTATTTTGAGGCAGCGCATGCACTGCATTCATCAAGTTTTTCATGGCCGTTTCGCACCATTTCAATTGCATCTTTACGACACTTTTCCTGACAAATACCACAACCGATACATAGGTCCTGATTTACCACATGCACCTTTTTTAATTCACCGGTAATAGCATTTACCGGGCAATTTTTTGCACAGATTGTACAACCGATGCATTTTTCTTCTACAATAACGGCTTTTTTGCGCGCAGCAAATGCCGACGTTATTGATTTGGTGGGACATTTTTCCACACAAAGCATGCAATTGCGGCATTTTTCATAGTCGATCGCCGCTACATTGTTTTTAACATGTATGGCATCAAAGGGGCACACTTTTTCACATAGCTTACATGCTATGCATCCGATATTGCACACAGCTCTGGTGTCTTTTCCCTTCATAGTGGCTCTGCACCGAACATGAACTTCATTCTTGTTAGAAGTTAAAGCTAAAACCATTTTCGGGCATTCTTTTACACAAAGGCCGCAACCAGTGCATTTTCCTTCATCAATAACGGGTAGGCCATTATCCTCTAGAGTTATGGCGTCAACGGGGCATACTTTTACACAGTCGCCAAACCCTATGCATGCAAAGGAACAGCTCTTGGGACCGCTGTTTACCATAGATGCAGCCTTACAGGTTTTTATACCGTGATACTCAGATTTGACCTTGGCTTCGGATTTGCCTCCTTGACACAAAACACGGGCTATTTTTTTATCATCTGTGCTACCTATATCAGTGACTCCCATTATCTTCGCTATTTTTTCAGCAACCGATGCTCCCCCAACTGGGCACGCATTTACCGGTGCCTTATTTTCCGTAATTGATTTTGCTAGTCCTGAACAACCAGGATATCCGCATGCACCACAGTTGGCTCCGGGCAGTGCTTCAACTATGGCATCCGCCCTAGGGTCTGTTTCTACGGCCAGCTTCTTGGACGCAAGGGCAAGCCCTCCACCTAACACCAGGCCCAAGCCACCCATGCTCAGTATGGAAGTAAGTATACTATTTGCCATCATATTCGCCTCCTGTAGTCTTTCATCCTAATGGAACAAGTCCTGTGAATCCCATAAATATCATAGATAATAATCCTGCTGTTATAAACACTATAGCTGGGCCTCTTAAAGCCTCAGGCACATCAGCAAACTCTAAATCTTCGCGAATACCTGACATTAAAGCCAACGCTAAAGTAAAGCCTATGCCCGCTCCCAATCCTAAGGCAATGCTTTTGATAAGATTGTAATTGTTCATCGGTATTAAAAGGGCGGCACCCATCACTATACAATTAGTAGTAATCAAAGGTAGAAAAATACCAAAAGCATTATATAAAGCCGGGCTGATTTTTAACACTACCATTTCCACTAGCTGCACTAATGATGCAATGACTAAAATAAATGATACTATTTGTAAAAATGGCTCTAGGCCAAAGGGTGCAAGTACATAGTTTTGTAGAAAATAGGCTGCTACCGCTGTCATAGTTAAAACAAAGGTTGTAGCCATACCCATACCTACAGCGGTTTCGGTTTTGCCTGAAACTCCTAAAAACGGGCATTGCCCTAAAAATCTTGATAACACGAAGTTATTTACAAACACTGAACCAACTATAATAAAAAACAATTCCTTTGCCATTGTTACCACGCTCCTTTAATGGCAATCAGTATCTTTAACTGTTTTTCTATTAATCATGTTAATCAAGCCTACAAGGATACCCATAACTATAAAAGCCCCAGGAGGCAGAATCGCACTAATCCAAGGTGTAAAACCATCACCCATAACCTGGTATCCAAATAAAGTGCCTGCTCCCAACAGCTCTCTTATCATACTAATTAGAGTAATAGCCCATGTGTATCCAAGACCCATTCCTAGAGCATCAGCTGTGGCTCTGGCTACACCGACCTTTGAGGCAAAGGCTTCTGCTCGTGCTAAGACAATGCAGTTTACTACTATTAAAGGAATAAATATCCCCAATACTTCGTATAAGGCAGGAAAATATGCCTTCATAAAAAGATCAACAACGGTAGTAAAAGTAGCAACTACAATAATATAGCAGGGTATTCTTACTTTTGACGGAATTACATTTCTAAGTAGTGAAACTAATATGCTCGAACATGTCAATACAAACGTCAGTGCCAAACCCATTGCAATACCGTTATTTGCGGCAGTGGTTACAGCCAATGCAGAACAAATACCAATAACCATCCTAAATATTGGATTTTCATTCCATAAACCGTTAACAAAGTCCTTAATTATTTGCATGACTAAAGATCGCCTCCCACGGGATATATTTTAACTATTTTGTCCAGTGAAGTTTTGATTGCATTAGCAACAGCCGTGGAAGATATAGTTGCTCCTGAAATAGCCTGCACATCTTCTTTTACAGCGAATTCTTCTTCTGAGGACTTTCCTTTAAACTGACTTGTGAAAGCCTCTTCTTTTATCTTGGCTCCAAGGCCTGGTGTCTCACTCATAGATAGGATTTCTATTGCTAATAAATTACCCTCTATTGGATTATACCCTACCATTATTTCTATAGGACCGTTGAAGCCTGAGCCTGTAGCTTCAAATGAAATACCCTTTTTATTCCCCTCATCATCTAACCCTATATATACGATCATGTCTTCTTTTTGAATTTCTTCCATCTTAGTAGCTCCGGGGATCACAGTCAACACCGACTGCTCTAATTTTTGTCTTGCCTGTTCTTGAATCGTAGGATTGGTAATTTCATAGGATAAAGCTAGCACGGCTCCTGATGCAATAGATATAATCATTAGTACTATAATCATTCTGGCATACTGATTCATCTGGCTTTCACCTCCCCATATATTTTGGGTACAGTGAATCGGTTAATCAGCGGGGTAAAAGCATTCATAAGTAGAATGGAAAAAGATACACCTTCAGGGTACCCACCATACACCCTTATTAACACTGTAAATACGCCCGCACCTATACCAAAAATTACTTTACCAAACTTGCTTAGCGGCGTTGTTACCATATCCGTAGCCATAAAAAATGCTCCCAGCATAAGACCTCCCGATAAAAGATGAAAAACTGGATCCTGACCTAAAATTGCTACAAATAATGCCACACTTCCTAAATAACTTGCAGGTATAGTCCAATCAACATACCCCTTATATATAAGGTATAGTCCGCCAATAATAATAAGTAAAGCAGACGTTTCTCCCAAAGAACCGCCGCTATTTCCTAACAAAAGCTTTGTATAGTCTGTGGATATCCCCTCCATCTTCATAAGTGAAAGCGGGGTTGCTCCTGTCATGCCATCGATCGGGTTAATCCAAGTGGTCATGGGAGTTGTAAATGTTATCATCAAAAACACTCTGCCGATAAGAGCAGGATTAAAAGGATTTGCGCCTAAACCTCCATAAATTTGTTTGCCCAGAGATATTGCCACTACGGCACCCACAACAGCCATCCAATAAGGTAGGCCTGGTGGTAGATTTAGAGCCAGCAGCATGCCCGTCACCAAAGCACTGCCGTCCGCTATTGTGATAGGCTTGTTTCTAAGTTTCTGAAATATAGCTTCTGTTAACACTGCTGCAAGACTTGTTATAATAACAAGGCTTAAAGCGCGAAAACCAAAAAAATATATCCCAGCAAAGGTAGGCAATAGCAACGCTATTGCTACACTGAACATTATTCTTGAAATACTTTCTCCTGAATGTAGGTGAGGAGAAGATGTGGTTATTAACCTGTATTCATCCATCCATAACTGCCTCCCATCTAGTTACTTCATTGACACATTATATAATAGACATTTTAGCTTAAGTTGAAAGTCTCTTTTTTTGTTCATTTTTTCTTTCTTAATGCTATAATATGACTCTTAGCAATTCTTATATGCTGGGTCAAAGGTATATGAGCAGGGCATACAAAAGAGCAGCAGCCGCATTCTATGCAATCCATCGCATGATAACTTTCTGCTTCAACCCACATATTTTTCTCAGCAAATTTAGCAAGAGTGGTTGGTAAAAGATTTATAGGACATACATCAACACATCTTGCGCATCGTATACACGGTGATGGTTCATATAATCGCACATCAGCCTTTTCTAAAACCAATAGTCCTGAAGTCCCCTTAATAGCTGGTGCTTCTAATTGGGATTGAGCAAGCCCCATCATCGGTCCTCCCATCAGGACTTTGCCTGGTCTGCCTTTGAAACCGCCACACTGCTCGATAATATCAATTAACGGAGTCCCGATTCTTATTAAAAGGTTTTTAGGCTCCCTTATTCCCGAACCGGTCACTGTTGTTATCCTTTCAATCAAAGGTAACCCTGTTTTTAATACATTGGCAATAGCGGCACATGTTCCGGTATTATTCACAATAACTCCAACGTCCATGGGCAATCCGCCTGAAGGAACTTCTCTGCCGGTGACAGCCTTTATCAGCTGTTTCTCACCACCTTGTGGATACTTGGTGGCCAAGATCACTACTTCAATGCCTTCTTTACCTTGAACAACTTTCTGGATTGATTCCACTGCGTCAAGCTTATTGTTTTCAATGCCAATAAAGCTCCTTTTAACACCCGTTGCCTTCATAATGGCTTCAAGGCCTAATACCACATCATCCGGCCGTTCCAACAAAAGCCGATGGTCAGCCGTAATGTAAGGTTCACATTCAGCTGCATTTACAATAATAGTGTCCACACTCTTTTCCGGCGGAGGGGATAGCTTGACTTGGGTAGGAAAGCCTGCACCGCCCAGTCCCGTTATTCCCGCTTCCCGTATAAGGTTTTTTATCTCATCGGGTGAAAGGTCACTAAGTGACTTAGAAGGTTTGACACCTTCAAATAGTTCATCCTTTCCGTCGGATTCGATAACTACCGACATCATTAGACCTCCACCCGGCCAGGGCCTTGGTTCTACTGCCGTTACTTTTCCTGATATACTGGCATGAGCAGGCACTGATACAAAGCCCTTTGCTTCACCAATCTTTTGACCTTTTTTAACCGTATCTCCTACTTTGACTAGAGGCTCACATGGAGCACCTATGTGCATACCCATTGGAATTATAACCTTCTTAGGCAAGATAGCTTTTTCGATAGGTTTGAAATTGGTAAGGTTTTTATTATACGGAGGATGTATCCCTCCTTTGAAGGTTTTAAGCATTATTTCACCTCTCCCTTTGAGCTAACCTAAATATATTTCGACACCAGTTGTGAAAAACCTCTTATTTTGTAAAAACTTCTTTTTACAAAGTATAAAGTATACACTATACTGGGTTTCTTTTCTTATTATAATATAAAACCTTATAATATTCCATTGTATAAATTATAAATACCTTAGCAAATATTAAAAACCCCGGCGTCGCCGGGTATAGTCCTAATTTGTCATATCTATCCTTCTTTCGTAGGTATAGATGTTCATCCTTTTCCCTCGCACAAAACCTATTAGTGTAATACCTAACCGATTTGCAAGATTTATTGAAAGATCCGTTGGAGCTGAGCGAGAAACTAAAATTGGTATACCACATCGAGCGGTTTTTAATAGTATTTCTGATGATACTCTTCCACTTGTAAGTAGGATTTTATGTTTAGGTAAAATATTATTGAGCACCATGAAGCCTATTATTTTATCAACTGCGTTATGTCGCCCGATATCTTCCCTAAAAAGAGTAAAATCCATATTATAATCAGATAAAAGTGCACTGTGTACTCCTCCGGTATCCTTGAACAACTCTGAACTTCTTGAAAGAATATCTGCAGTTTCATAAATAGTGCTATACATTACCTTTATGTTCTCATTTAAGTGAATTCCTTTTATATCAACATCACCTGAAATCTTTCCCGAACTGCTAGTAATTATTTTGGGCCCTTTGTTTGATAGTGACTTTGTATCGTGACCAATAGTAAGAAACACACTATTACCCGAATATTTAATGCTATGGATATCATTCTTATCTTTAATCAGTCTTTCACTTGATAAGTAACCTGCAACTAGTTCATCAAGATGCATGGGTGAACATACCAAGGTTATCAAGTCTTGACCGTTTATCGTGATTGTAAGTGGAAATTCCTTGATCACTTTGTCTTTCATCTGCTGAAATGCGCCGTCATTGCCGCGGATGATATCAACTATTTGCGTAACGTTCATCGGAAAATCCCACCTCTTTACTTATATATCTATCCAATTCCTGTCGGGTGTTTAAATTAGTGAAAACACTTGTATTTTTACATATTTTTATGATTGTATCATAGGATATTATTTCGGTTTTTGATTTTGACATTAAATTAAATAGACTGTATTCACCGCTTTTTATTTCGTATTCGATTTTCTTAGTCAAATGCTTACCATAAACCGCATGAAAAGGCTCAATGAAGCCTTTGTTTTTACACGCAATTATATCCGGTTGTAGTAATATTAGGTTTTTCATATGAGTTATTAATTCATCGGACAAGACTGGCATATCACAAGCAATAAGATAGTTATAAAAGCTGCTTGAAATCTTCAACCCTGCATGGAGCCCGCCTATGGGGCCTGCATTTTTTATCTCATCATGAGTTGATTTTACATTGTTAATTCTATACTTATTTGGTTTATCTGAAACAATAATTATTTCGTTGAAATGCCCTTTAAGTTTTTGAATGATCAACTCAATACATGAAGTATTCCCTATTTTCATAAAAGCTTTATCATAACCCATTCGGGTACTTCTTCCTCCGGCAATTATGATAGCCGTATCAAACTGTTTCAAGGTTCCCTCTCCTTATTCTATTAAAGAGGAGTTCGGAAACCAAACTCCTCTTTATAGAGCGTCTTTAATCGTCACTTTTTAACAACAGCTTGGGAGTTTTGGGAAGGAGTGTATCTATAAACATACCAATAAGATAATCCTATAATTATTGCTCCACCAATAATATTTCCCAAAGTCACGGGAATTAAATTGGCAAAAAGGCCGCCCAGATTTAATTTACTTAAAGATTCCGCTGTGATTTTACCGGCTTCTAGGTAGGTAGTATTAGCTTTAGCAAGTATACCTGCCGGTATAAAATACATATTTGCAATACTGTGCTCGAATCCTGACATTACAAAGAGCATAATGGGGAACCATATTGCAAGGATTTTGCTTGCAATATCCTTGGCTGCAATTGCCATCCAAACAGCCAACACCACTATAATGTTGCATAATACTCCTCTGACTACAGCTTCGGAAAAGGGTAAGGATGCTTTGCCTATAGCCGCTTTTATTACCGTTGCCCCTAGCAGTCCACCACTTGTGCTTAAAAGTCCACTTTGACTCACCATAAAGGCAATGAAAATCGAGCCAACAAAATTTCCTGCATATACAATAATCCAGTTGCGTAGAAGTTGGCTAAATGTTATTTTCTTATCCATGTACCCAATTATAATCAGGTTATTCCCCGTAAAAAGCTCTGCCCCTGCAATTACTACAAGCATCAGACCTACCGGGAAAACTGCGCCACTGGCAAATTTGGCCAGTCCGGTGTTTTCGATACTGTGAGATATGGTCTGTGCTGCAAAACCTCCGAAGGCTATAAATAAACCTGCAAGAATTCCTAAAATAAACAGGTTAGATGCAGAATTGCTTGCCTTACCAATAGATACACCATCAAAAGCTTCTGCTGTCTCCTTTGGACTTAGAAAATTACTCATTGTTGTATACCTCCTTAAACAATCTTCTCCAATTTTACGGCACTTACTTTATACTCCGGAATTTTGGCAACAGGATCCAGAGCTTCTGCATTGGTCAAGCGATTTGCCGGGCTTTCCGCATAGTGGAAAGGCATGAAAAGCTGTCTCTCTTTAACTCTATCTCCTACCATAGCATAAGTTTCCACTTCTCCCCGTCTTGAAGTAACCCTAACTCTACTTTTTTCTTCTATACCTAGCCGTTTTGCGTCTACATAATTAATTTCTACATATGCATCAGGTCGATGCTCATTCAGTGCTTTAGAGCGCCTCGTCATGGTTCCGGTATGGTAGTGGTACAACATTCTGCCGGTCATTAACAGAAAGTCATATTCCTCGTCCGGTTCTTCTTGTGGTGGTCGATAGGAAATTGGATGTAGTTTACCCAGACCACGGGCAAAGCCATTTGCATGTAAAAACCTTGTTCCCGGATGAGTCGCATCGGGACATGGCCACTGAAGACTGGATTCTTCTAATCTACTATAGCTGATTCCCCCATAGCTAGGTGTGACCTTTGCTATTTCATCCATTATTTCAGAAGGTGAAGAGTAATCCATTTCGTATCCCATAAGCTTCGCCAAATCGCATATTATTCTCCAATCATCCCGGGCATTTCCTTGGGGCGTAACAGCTTTTCGCACTCTTTGAACACGCCGTTCAGTGTTGGTAAAGGTTCCGTCTTTTTCAGCAAAGCTAACACCCGGTAACACTACATCTGCATATTGGGCGGTATCTGTTAGGAATATGTCCTGAACTATCAGAAAATCCAAGGACTTGAGAGCTTCAATTATGTGGTTTTGATCAGGATCGGACATTACCGGGTTTTCTCCTAAAATATATACTGCTTTTATCTGTTTACCGGCTTGGTTGAATACTTCTACTGCTGTTAAGCCGGTTTTATCCGACAGTTTAACATCCCATGCTTTTTCGTATTTTTCTTTTATATCAGGGTTAGTCACCGATTGATAGCTAGGGTAAACATTAGGCAGTGCTCCCATATCGCAGGCACCCTGCACGTTGTTTTGACCTCGTAGAGGGTTGACTCCGGTGCTTTCTCTTCCTACATTCCCGGTAACCATTGCAAGATTTGCCAAGGCTAATACGTTATCGGTGCCATTACTGTGCTGTGTAATACCCATGGCATAATATATGGCACCTTTGTCCTCGGAAGCGAATAGCCGAGCAGCTTTTATTATATCTTCAGCAGGAACACCTGTGGTCTGTTCAACTTTTTCCGGTGTATAATCTTCTATAACACTGGCCATGATATCAAAGTTTTCTGTTCTTTCTTCTACAAACTTTTTATCATATAATCCTTCTTTTATCATGACATGAATTAAACCATTGATTAAAGCTACATCAGTGCCCGGTTTTTGATGTAAACATATATCGGCCATATTGGATAATTCAATATCCCGAGGGTCAGCTACGATAAGTTTAGCCCCCTTCCTAAGGGCTCGCTTTATCTTACTTCCGATAACCGGGTGGTTTTCAGTAGGATTTGAACCTATGACAAATATTATATTCGAGCCTTCTATTTCATCGATGGAGTTAGTCATCGCACCTGATCCAAAAGCTGTGGCAAGACCTGCCACTGTGGAGGAGTGTCACAATCGGGCACAGTTGTCTATGCTATTTGTGCCTATCACCGCCCGCATGAATTTTTGCATCAGATAATTTTCTTCATTGGTACATTTTGATGAACTGAGACCCGCTATAGCATCACTACCATATTTGTCTTTTATTTCTCCTAGTCTCTGAGCTGTATATTCCAGAGCTTCATCCCAAGACACTTCCTCAAATTTTCCGTTTCTTTTAACTAAAGGATTTTTCAGTCTATCAGGATGATTGATGTAATCATATCCAAAGCGCCCTTTTACACAAGTTTCACCCATTGAGTTAGGATTCGCTTCATCATACACTGAGCCTACCTGGATTACATGGTTATCTTTTACCCGTAATTCTAACTGGCAACCTACTCCACAGTAAGGACATGTTGTTACTACTTTATTAAATTCATAATCCCTTCCTTTACCTTTTGCCGGTTTATATGTTAGAGCACCGGTAGGGCACATTTCTACACATTGACCGCAAAATACGCATGAAGAGTATTCACCATCCAAGCCCTGGTCAAAGGGAGTGGAAACTTTAGCATCGAATCCTCGATACGAGATATTTATAGCCCCACAGGCCTGCACTTCATTATCCACTCTGACACATTTACCACATAAAATACATTTATTCGGATCAACTTCGATAAATGGATTTTCACTTTGTATTATAAATCTTGGATCTTGTTCGGTGTCAAAGCTTGACTTTGTAATGCCATATTCATATGCAAGTTTTTGAAGCTCGCATTTTCCATTGGCTTCACAGGTTATGCAATCTAATGGATGATCTGACAACAGAAGATCAATAATCATTTTTCTGGTTTCAGTAAGCTTGGGGCTTTGTGTGGTTACTTTCATTCCTTCCGCCACTGGAGTCGAACAGGATGTAACCAGTTTGTTGCTTCCTTCCACTTCAACCAAGCACATTCTGCAAGCGCCCACAATGCTGAGATGCTTGTCGTAACAAAGGTGTGGTATTTCTATTCCATTTTGTAGCGCCACCTCCATAATTGTCTGGCCGGACTGAGCTTCACATTTACGTCCGTCTATATACAAAAACATACTACACCTCCAAGGTATTTTTATTACTTAAATATACATTTTTGTTAACCGGTTATTCTTGTTTGGCTATAATAATTTTATATAATTATATAATATTCTATGCATTT
>DUNY01000232.1 GCA_012839145.1 Thermoanaerobacterales bacterium | reverse complement strand
TCTTTCTGATTGTAAAGTTGGGGAACTGCTCCGATAAACTCCGGAGGAAACACTGATTTCATTTCCAATTCAAAACCAAAATACTTCTGATAAAACTCAATAGTTCTGTCGATATCTGAAACAGTAAGACCTACATGTAAAAAAGTTGATTTTTCTTTCATAATTAACCTCCATTCTACGCCTAACGGCGACGTAAATATTAATGGATTTTCCTTATTACTTTCATCCATTCAGCAATCATCAGTGCTTTTAACTATGCCGCTTCTATTCCATATTAAAAACAGAATCAATCCTGTGAGTGGTGCCAAGGAAGCGGTCATGTACATGATAAGGTACCCGCCGTAGTTTGCCACCACGCCCAAGAGTGTTGAACCAATACCTATGCCTAAGTCAAAAGCTGACATTACCGTTCCGTTAACAGTTCCTCTTCGCTCCGGCTCAATTCCTTTTACAGATAAAGCCAGCAGCGTGGGCTGTAACGAGCCGTAGCCAATTCCAAATATGATACCGCTTATGCAAAACATCATAAGTGAATTGGCACAAGCCATTAAAACATTGGATATGAAGAGAGCCGGCATACTCAATGCAATAATAAGAGTAGGACCTTTAGTGTCATAGTATCTTCCAACTTTTAGCCTGGCAATCATGATGGAAAAAGCATACACTAAAAAGAAGGGGCTTATGTTTCCGATACCTCTGTCATCTGCACAAAGAGCAGTGAATGTGATTAATCCTCCATAGGATATTGCCAGGAAGAACATTAAAGCACTTACCTTAAAAGCTCTTTTATCAAAAAGTGGACCTTGAGCGTTATCAGCAACAGAGGAACAGGAGAAAGTCTTTAGTTTTAAAGGTAAGCTCACCAAAATAGCCGCAACGGCTAACGTCATTGAAACCATAAAAACAGTTTTATAACTGTGAGTTTCAATTAAACTTAATCCTAAAGCCGGTGCACCGGCCTGAGCTAATGTGGAAAACATACCATAATAACTTATCCCTTCACCTCTGCGTTCTGCTGGAATGAGATCGGCCGCAATTGTATTTGACGATGTTGAACAGGCTGCCCAACCGACACCGTGAAAAAAGCGAAATAGCAGGATGCAAAAAAAAGAGGGTGCCAAACCATAGCCAAAGGCTGCTATGGAAAGTAGTATGAGGCCAATAATATAAACGGTTTTTCTGCCTCGCCTGTCACACTCCTTTCCCACAAAAGGTCGGATTAAAAAAGATGAATTAAAAATACCATTAATTAATCCAATGTATTTTCCATCCACACCTAGGTGTAAGGTATATTTGGGTAATACCGGCATAATTATATGGGAATTTGACCAAAAAAGCAGTGTTGCAACGCAGATCAAGACATAGTTCAACGTCCATAAAGGTGGTCTTAATTCGGATTTTGTTTTCTTTGTTACCCCAATAGTTTTTTACCTCGCTCTTATTTACTTGTAATTTCTAGTTTCTTTCCTGAATGCAGCATTTGATATCCCTTGTCAAAGGCTTTAGATAGTTTGTATTGACCGTTTAATCCTGTACAATGTCCGGCCGCAACTAATTGAATGTTCATGTTCGACAGTGATTCTATTGTCTTATCTATTATTAAATCTGAAGAATTCAACAAGTGAAGCCCTCCTACAACTCCATAGACATCTTTTATCCCTGTAATTTTGACGGTATGTTTTAGAATATTAATTATCCCAGCATGACTACACCCGGAAATAACTAAAATACCTTTATTTCGAATATTGATTATTATAGATAGATCATCAATCAAATCATCATGTGATATTCGATTTTCTTTTATATTAAAAGTGTTTATGCCCTTATTTTCAAAATCCGTGCTCCTTTCAACTTCTCCGGTTGAAATTACACCTTTCATTATGTTAAGAGGTTTATCCGTTAAAAGAAGGTGCCCTCCATGTTGTCTTATGTTTTCCTTTGTATTTTCCAGCGGCATCCCTATACTTCTTAAATACGGATCAACAGAATATGTCTGCCTAAATATGGCCGGGTGAGCAATAACAGGGATTTCTCTGCCAATTTCCTTAAGTATTCCTATTAATCCACCTGTATGATCGTAATGACAGTGGGAGAGTATAATCATATCTATTGTATTTAGATCAATGTTAAGATGTCTTGAATTGAATAAAATGGCTTTTTCGGATTGACCGGTGTCAAGTAATATCTTTTTTCTTATATCACCTGACGTTATTTCTATTAACAAGGATAATCCGTGATGACCCAGAAATTGGGAATTAAATCCGGAATTATCATCAACTAATGTAGTTATTGTTACTTTGTCAACTTCTCCAATTTTAATAGGATTCATTTGTTTGCCACCTTCTTTCATTTCATCAATGTATTAGCACCTGAGAAGCCTTTGAAAAATGCAAGGTCGCCTGTTATTTATGTATATGGCAAGGCTTTTTACCTAGTGTGATATGCTTAAGTCTTCACTAATAAAGTATTATACAGGCAGTTATCCTAGTTATTCATAGGCTTCCCTGGAATTAGTTGATGATTGGTCCTTGTTTATGCTTGTTGATTGTTTGAAGAATTCAAAACTCTCGATTGGATAAAATATGAACCTATTATTAAAATTAAGATTACAAGGCTTATGGGCCTTGTTACAAAAGAAGTAAGTAAAGGAACAACTCCACCTGTATTTATCAATGCTTGCCTGAGATTTCTTTCAATCATCGGCCCGAGTATGATTGCCAATACGATAGGGCTGATGGGAAAATCGGCTTTTTCAAATACATAACCGATAACGCCGAAAATCAGCATGAATATAACATCATATATATTGTTGTGGATGGCGTAAGACCCAACAACACAAAGAATCGTGATAAAGGGGACCAAAAACCATTTTGGTAGATTGATTAGCTTTAAAATTAAATTACTGCCCAGTATTCCGAAAATATATGCCAATACCGTCCCTATAGCTAAAAATGCAGCTATCATATAAAAGTAATGCTTTTCAGTCATCATAAATGTTGGGCCGGGCAATAACCCATGTAAGTAAAAGGAGCCCAATATTATGGCAGTGACCGAATCACCCGGAATTCCAAGGGTTAACATAGTAGTCAGTGCTCCACCTATTGCCGCATTGTTTGCCACTTCCGGTGCCGCCACCCCTTCATAAGCACCTTCACCGAAGGGTCTACTGGGTTTTTTTACTACTTGCTTTGCGACCCCATATGCTACAATACAACCTACATCTCCACCTGTCCCG
>DUNY01000179.1 GCA_012839145.1 Thermoanaerobacterales bacterium | reverse complement strand
TGGCGGTTTTTCCTACACCGGCTTCCCCTATGATGACCGGATTGTTTTTGGTGCGCCGGGACAGGATTTCGATGACCCGCCGGATTTCATCATCCCGGCCGATAACCGGGTCAAGTTTGCCGTCCCGTGCAAGACGGGTCAGGTCTCGACCGTATCTTTCAAGGGCTTCATAGGTGGCTTCGGGGTTTTCGCCGGTTACCTGTTGATTGCCTCGGATTTCTTTAAGAGCAGCCAGCAAGAGGTTTCTGTTAATACCGGCTTTTCTAAAGACGCTCTTTACTTCTCTGTCACCTTCATCCAGTAAAGCCAGCAGCAAATGCTCAACGCTCACGAACATATCTTTCATATTTTCGGCTTCCTTTTCCGCCCGGATGAAGACTCTGGCCAGGCCTGTATTCATGGCCAGTGGCCCGTCGTAGCCGTGAACCGATGGAATACGCTTCAATATATCTTCGGCAAAAGATTTGACTTGAGTGATATCAGCCCCGGATTTTTGTATAAGACGGGGGATTATTCCGTCTTCTTGGAGCAGAAGTGAATAAAGCAAATGCCTTGAAGTCACTTCCTGATGATGGTATTTTACAGCCAGACTTTGAGCCTTTATTATGGCTTCTTGAGATTTTTGCGTATATTTATTTATATCCATAATTTACACCTTCTTTCTATTTTTATAATACAACAAAGGTCAGGAAAGGTCAATAAGTGAATATTTAGGGACGGACCTTTTTTATTCACGCAGAATCAGAAACGGTTTTTGCACGGGTACGTTCTTTGCTACAAGGTAGTGATGGCTCGTGCAACGTGAATATTCGGTGAACTTTCAGGGGGGTATTTTTATTTGAAGGTGTAATTATTATACAAAAAAGCTGTTACTGTCTATAGGTTTGATATACTCCCCTAATAGTACAGATTAAATGGGTATATTTTTTTAAGGAACGAAAGATGGTTATCGACCCAATAATATTCTGCTAATTACAAATAAAATATATTTTAAAAACGAAGGACATATACAAATAAAAAAGAATAGATAACAATGAACAAAACAATTTGTGCAACCGGGTGTGCTTCCTGTGATTATAAGCAAAATATGCGGCAGAGGCATGAAACTATAACGGCATCAATACACATTTCATGCTAACTCAGATTATATGCTGCCGAAATATTGTGCCATTGATGACGACCTTGACATAGATTCGGGAAGACCGATTGACCATAAAGAAAGTGCAAAACTATGCACAGACTATATTTTGAATTATAAGAAGGGGGAATAAGTAATGAAACAAAAACCGATAATCGGCATCACCATGGGCGATCCTGCGGGTATAGGGCCTGAGATTGTCATAAAAGCTCTGGCCGGCAGGGAAATATATGATAAGGTAAGACCTTTGGTTATTGGAAATGTAGATTATTTAAAGCAAACAATGGAAATCCTCAAGATGTCTTTGAAAATAAATGAAGTGGAAAAAGTAGAAGATTGTAAATTCCAGTGTGGAATATTGGATGTAATTAATATTCCCTGTGAAGAAAAAAGAATTTCTTTTGGCAAAATCAGTCCCAAGACCGGCCGCGCATCCTTCGATTATATAAAAAAATCTATAGAAATGGGGCTAAGTGGCTTGATTGACGGAGTGGCAACGGCGCCCATCAACAAAGAAGCAATCCATGCCGCTGGAGTTGATTTTATCGGACACACTGAAATGTATGCCGATCTAACTTCCAGCAAGGATGTGCTGACTATGTTTCAGGTAAACAATTTGCGGATATTTTTTCTGACTCGTCACATGTCATTAATTGAAGCTTGTAACTATATAACTTTCGACAATGTTTACAAAGGTATTGGATTATCTCATGATGCCCTTGTATCTTTAGGGTTTAATAAACCAAAATTGGCGGTGGCCGCTCTCAACCCTCATGGAGGGGAAAAGGGCTTATTCGGATATGAGGAGGTGAGAGAGGTGACTCCTGCCATAGCAAAGGCTAATGAAGAAGGTATAGATGTATACGGTCCCGTGCCTGCCGACTCAGTATTCCATCTTGCTAAAATCGGTAGATATGATGCTGTTTTATCACTATACCATGATCAGGGGCATATAGCAGCCAAAACTCTCGACTTTGAAAAGACTGTCAGCGTTACTGTTGGACTACCATTTGTCAGAACTTCCGTGGATCATGGAACAGCCTTTGACATAGCAGGAAAGGGGATTGCCAGTTCAATAAGTATGGAAGAGGCTATTAAAGTGGCTGGTGAGTACGCTTTCATTTAGAAATGTATCTGACGTAAAAATATATGGCCAAATCAAAAAGGACTTTGGATTATGGCACAAAAAAATGCGATGTTGCAATTTAAGTATAATAGAAAACTATGAAAAGGTATATTATGGGAAAACGCCCTAATACCTTCGGTGCTGTTGAAGATGTTAAGCAGCTCCTATACATGACCTCGTCTCTTGCAATAAGTACGGGTATTGAGCCATTGTAAATAAGCCTTTAATGAGGTTGGTTTGAAAAATGATATGTG
>DUNY01000334.1 GCA_012839145.1 Thermoanaerobacterales bacterium | reverse complement strand
CTTTCATTTCCATAAAAAAGGGCTCTGTGGATAATATTTTGGTCAGAGACAGAAATTTGCCTTTTGTATCCAAACGCCGAAAGAAAGGGATTTTGAGGCAAGAAGAATGGGAAGACCTGATGGAAACAGTGAAAACCACTATTAGAGCTTATGCAGACAATATAAGGGAAGCCAGATTCCCAATGCAGCCTAAAAAATGTCCGAAGATACAAATGTATGGTAGCTTTTGTGATTTTACCGAAATCTGTCCTTGGGAAGGGGATAACAATGAAATATACTCCTGAACAGAAAAAGGCCATTGAGACGGTGGACAAAAATCTTGTGGTGACAGCGGGAGCTGGAGCAGGTAAGACCAGGGTATTGGTTGACCGCATTCTTTACATTTTAAAAAGAGGTATGGCAGATATGGATGAAATTGTTGCCATTACATATACGAATAAGGCGGCACTGGAAATAAGAGAGCGTCTGCGGATAGAGATGATAAAGCAAAAAGACGAAGGAGATATTTCAAAAAATCTCGAAAGATTGGGTATAGCATATATCGGCACAATACATAGTTTTTGCCTGCGGCTCTTGAAAGAAAACCCCGTGGAAGCCGGCATAGACCCGGATGTAAAGATTTTGGAAGAATATAGGGCTAATGCCTGGTTGAAGGAAAGTATCAGAGAGACAATAATAAACAATCTGGAGAATAGAATTGTGTTTCAACTCACATCAGAAATGGGTTTTTTAAAACTATCAAATGAGCTTTACGGGAATATGATTAAAATGCAAAACCAAGGTGTGAATCCATCGATTATACACAAAATGGCTGTTAGTGAAGAAGAAAAAACCTTAGCAATGCTTATTGATAGAATTTATAAATTATATAGCAATATAAAAGAGCAGCAGGTTTTTCTGGATTATGAGGATATTTTACAAAAGACTTTGACCCTGCTTGAAAAAAACAGAGAAATTCTCCGGGGATACCGGGAAAAGTTTAAATTCATTTTAATTGATGAATACCAGGATTTGAATTTTGTTCAAGATAAAATATTGCGTCTCTTAGGTGAAGGTACCAACCTTTTTGTTGTAGGTGATAAAAAACAATCCATATACGGGTTTCGTGGAGCCCGAGTGGAGCTTTTTGAAAAGCTGCGAAGGGATTTGGAAAGTAAGGGTCAAGCTCTGAACTTAAAGGATAATTTTCGAAGTGATGAGCGAATAATAAAATATGTAAATCGGAATTTTGAAAGCATTATGGAGGGCTACGAACCAATTACAGCTCATCGATGTCATGAAAGCAAAAAGAATATTTGTTTTTTAACTCCGGAAAGCCGAGGTCTCATGAGAGAGCGAAGGAAGCTGGAGGGTGAATTGATAGCCAAAAAGATTCTTAAGATGATGACTGACGACTCTGTAAAAATCTATGACAAAGAAACTCAAAAATACCGGAACCCCACTTTTCGTGATTTTTCTATATTGCTTAGAAGGAAGACCCATCTTAAACACTATATAAATGCTTTCAAAGCCTATAACATTCCCTTTTATGTGGCTGATACAGGAAGTCTTATGGAAAGTTTAAGCGTAAAAAACCTTCTTTATGCATTAAATACCATTGAATACCAAGATAATATCAATCTATATGGAGCACTTTCGCATCTTTTGAATGTAAGTGATGACAGTCTTACAGAGTATGTGCTTATGGGACGTGAACTAATATCGGGGCTTACAGAAGATGCAGACAATACCGGTGTCTCCAAAAGTCTGGTAGAAGCCTTTCAATTAATCCGCAGGTGGTGTAAAATAAAAGACAGGGCCACACTCAGTGAGTTAGCAGAAAGGATTGTTGAAGACACGGAACTTTTATGTTATTTCGCTCAAAGAGACCTGCTTGAAATTGAAAATTTGTATAAGTTTTTGGATTTATGCCGGGATTATGATCAGCAAGGCTATACTTTAAGAGAGTTTTTAGAAGAACTTTCGGATTTAGGCCAGGAGCAGCAGGAGGCTATTAATGCCTCCGAGGAAGAGGACGTAGTAAGATTTATAACAATACATTCCTCCAAGGGTTTGGAATTTCCTATAGTAATTCTGGCGGACAGCGGCCAGGAGATATCAGGTGTCTCCTCGGAAATCTTATTTGATCCACAAATTGGTTTAGCGCTGAAAAAAGATAAAGATAAATGGGAAATGCTGAAAAAATTTTTGGAACAGAAGGAGATTGAAGAGGCCAAAAGATTGCTTTATGTGGCACTTACCCGAGCCAGGGACTATCTTTTGATTTCAGGGGAAATGAAATCAGACAGAAGGGAAAGTTTCTTAAAATGGCTGAATCAAGAAGATGTCACAGATGAGGCAATACCAATAAATATAATCCGGGAACTAACAGATGTTGACATAAGTGATGTTAAACTTTTGGATTCAAAGAGTGAAAAACAAAGACCTGAGATAACACGAATGCCACCTAGGCATATTCATATTTCAAGAAATTATTCAGTAACAGCATTAGGAGAATTTTTAAGATGCCCTCGAAAATATTTTTTAAGCAAAGTTATGGGTATTCCGGAGAGCATTTTTCATAAAAAAGACAGTGGTTTAGCAGGGCTTTCTGCCATGGAAAGAGGTACCATCGTCCATGAACTGATAGAAATAATTCATAAAGACCAAGTTGCAGTAAAAAAATCTGGGAAGCTTTTAGAAAAATATCCATTGACTTTTGAAGACAGGGATTTTATTCAAAGATGTCTTCAAAATTACATAGAAAGTGAGCTGTATAACGCTTCCGGAGTTATTTATTCCGAACTACCTTTTACTTACCATCTGGAAGAGCGGAGCTATATTACGGGAAAAAT
>DUNY01000343.1 GCA_012839145.1 Thermoanaerobacterales bacterium | reverse complement strand
TAAAATCATTATCCTGAAAGTTTATTAAAACAAACATGAAATAAATTCTGAGTTTCTAGCAGGAAAAGTCGTTGCAAATATAAAATATTGTAAAGATGTTAAATATAATGTTGAAAAGATTATTCAGGAGGAAAATATGGAGAAAATCATAAAAAAATTGGCTCACGAATTAAATATCGGTGAAAAACAGGTAACATCAACCATCGCATTATTTGACGAAGGCAATACCGTTCCCTTTATAGCCCGCTATCGGAAGGAAGTTACTGGGGGGCTTTCAGATGAACAGCTCCGTGCTCTTTCTGAAAGGCTGGCATACCTTAGAAACCTAGAGGACAGAAAGGCGGAAGTAATAAAACTCCTGGAAGAAATGGAGAAGCTCACACCGGAGATTCGGCAAAACTTGGATAAAGCGTCAACGCTTCAGGAAGTAGAAGATATTTACCGTCCCTTCAGGCCAAAGCGAAGGACCAGAGCTACTGTGGCCAGAGAGAAAGGTCTTGAGCCTCTGGCTGAAAATATTTTGGCACAGGATGTCTTCATTGATGAGAAATATGCATCAGCCTTTGTGAATCCGGAAAAAGGCGTCGAAAGCCCTGGAGATGCCTTGGCCGGTGCCCTTGACATCATTGCCGAGATTATCTCTGATGATGCCCAAATACGAAAGGTTATCCGGGATATGGCTTATAAGAGAGGCATTGTTCAAACCACCGGCCTCATTGAAGAAACGTCAACTTATTCTATGTACTATGATTTTAAAGAACCGGTGGCAAAGATTGTCTCACATAGAATTCTTGCTATAAATCGAGGTGAGCGGGAAAAATATCTGCAGGTAAAAATCGAAGTTCCTGTAGAGGATATTTTAGATATTATCAAAGCCAAGTACATAAAAGATATATCCCACACCGCCGACCTGATGGAAAAAACAGTAGATGATGCCTACAAACGCTTGATTTGGCCGTCTATCGAAAGGGAAATCCGGAATATGCTCACGGAAGAAGCAGAAGAGCAGGCTCTCTCTACTTTCTCTAAAAATTTAAAACATCTTCTGTTACAGCCACCGGTAAAAGACATGGTAATCATGGGCTTTGATCCGGCTTACCGGACCGGCTGTAAAGTAGTAGTCATAGATAGTTCAGGTAAGCTTCTTGACCATATCGTCTGTTACCCTACTCCACCACAGAACAGATTTGAAGAGTCTAAAAAAATAATTTTTGCACTTATAGAAAAATATAGCGTTAATGTTATATCCCTGGGCAACGGCACTGCCTCCCGAGAAAGTGAAAAATTCCTGGCAGAAATTTTAAAGGAAGTCGAAAGACCCATATCTTACGTAGTAGTAAGCGAAGCAGGAGCATCGGTTTACTCGGCATCCAAGCTGGGCACCCAAGAATTCCCGGACTTGGATGTATCCTTCCGAGGTGCCGTCTCCATCGGTCGCAGACTTCAAGACCCATTGGCGGAGTTGGTAAAAATCGACCCTAAGGCCTTAGGTGTAGGCCAGTACCAACATGATGTAAACCAAAAGAAACTTTCGGAAAAGCTGGCCGGAGTAGTGGAAGATTGTGTCAACAGTGTAGGTGTAGATGTAAATACCGCCTCCCCCTCACTTCTTGGATACGTCAGCGGTATTACTGCCAGTGTCGCTGAAAATGTTGTACAATACCGTGAGGAAAACGGATTGTTCAAATCAAGAAAGGAATTTTTGAAAGTTCCAAAATTAGGCCCTAAGACTTTCGAACAATGTGCTGGTTTCCTACGGATTCCGGAAAGTGACAGCATCCTGGACAACACCGCTGTCCACCCGGAGAGCTATAATATTGCTGAACAAATAATGAAACTTTATACTCTGGAAGAGCTTAAAGCAAAAAACTTTACCGAAAATGAGATCAAGGAAATGGCCGCCACTCTTGATATAGGCATCCCTACCTTAAGGGACATTCTGACAGAACTGAAAAAACCCGGTCGGGACCCTCGTGAAGAACTGCCGGCCCCCATTTTCCGCACAGATGTGCTGGAAATTTCCGATTTAAAACCAGGTATGGTTTTAATGGGTACAGTCCGCAATATAACCGACTTTGGGGCATTTATCGACATAGGCGTTCATCAGGACGGTCTTTGCCACATTTCGGAGCTCTCCGAAAGTTTCGTCCGTTCACCTTTTGATGTGGTAAGCGTTGGTGATACCGTAAAGGTAAAGGTGCTCTCGGTAGATACCGAACGAAATAGGATAAGCCTTACTATGAAAGGATTATAAATCTTAAAAATCTGCTCCCCTTAGCAAAAGGGGAGCAGATTAGCATATATCGCTTATTTTTGTGTATTTTTTTCTTGTTTATCTTCTTCCTGCTCATCCTTCATTATTTCATCAATTGTTACAAATTCAAACCCTTCAGCTTTCAAAGCATCTATTATTTCCGGCAGCGCCTTTACTGAACCGCTTAAATCCTCCCCCTCACCGCCTGCAGAGTGCTGCAAAATTATGGAGCCTTTTGTTACATTTTCTAAAACATTGGTTTTCACTTCTTCTGCCGAAAGGCCTTTCCAATCTAAGGAATCTACATTCCAAGATATTATCTTATAGCCTATATCACCAAAATACTCTACCCTTTTCGGGTCAATTGAACCATAAGGAGATCTAAACATTTTAATTCTATCAGGTGAATCTTTATAATATGGTTTTAGAAGTTCTTCTGTTTTTAATACTTCTTGTTTTGCATCTTCCAGAGAAATTTTCATTATGTCTGGATGACTCCATGTATGATTGCCTACCAAGTGGCATTCGTCTACTATCCTCTGCATCACTTTAGAATAACCTTTAGCCCTTTTGCCTATGATAAAAAATGTAGCTTTCACATCTTTGTCCTTTAGAACATCAAGAATCTGAGGTGTGAAAACATCATCGGGACCATCATCAAAAGTTAAAGCAACTTTTTTCTCTCTACTGTCACCACTTGCTATAAAAAGATCCGGATACATAGTTATTAAATCAACTATCTCTCTTTTTGGAAAACCTCTGACCTCTCTTTCAGGTCCACCGGCCAAATCCATGTCTTCAGATAGGTTCTGAGGAATGTTTATCCTTGATTCTTGTTGAGGCTTGCGAAAAATGTCTTCCTTTACAGTTAAGAATGCCAAAAAAGCCGCTAAAATCATTAATGTTAAAAGGCCGTATCTCCTTTTCAATAATATCACCTCAACAATAATTTCCTCCTTATTGCTTAGAATTATGCAATAGGATTTCTACATAGCCTTCAGTTCCATTTACCCGTATTCTCTAGTTTTGTAGCATCTTCCACACCCCGACAACTGCCGATAAGCCGTAATCTCGGGCGATAACTGCCCCATGGGTTATGTTATAATTAAAGTGGAAATGATCCAATGTTCCATAACTTAATTCTCAGGTGCCAGGCACCTGAGAATTAAGTTATTTGATGGGAAATAAAAGAGGCGGGCTTTGGAGGTTGTATCCAAAACCCGCTTCTATATAAAATCGGTTCCTGGTACATATGATTATTTGGTTGCTGTTTTGAATCTTGGTGAATTACCCCTGCTTGTCCGCTCTCAATGTTTTTATATATGCTTTTAACTCTTGTACAACTGCATTGTGCATATTGTCTATAACTGAAACTATGTTGGGGTTTTGCTGCTGCATATCTTCTTTTAATGAACCGATCATTACCTTTACCAGGTCAGTATATATGTTCACTTTACAAATACCGCGACTTACGCATTCATAAAGTGTTTCACGGCCGGTACCTGAAGCGCCGTGAAGCACTAAGGGAACATCTACCTTTGCACTTATTTCTGATAATAAATCCAGACGGATATTAGGCTTACCTTTGTATTCACCGTGAACTGTCCCGATTGAAACTGCCAGTGCATCCACCCCGGTTTCTTTTACAAAAATGCGGGCCTTTTCAGGATCAGTTAAACGGGAATCATCGTCAGTATCCTTAGCAGTACCTACATATCCCAGTTCCGCTTCTACACTCACGCCTGCCGGCCGAGCCATTTCTATGACTCTCCTGGTGATTGCCAGATTGAGTTCAAAAGGTAGAGATGATCCATCAAACATGACCGAAGTAAACCCGGCGGCAATAGCTTCTGCACATGCTTCAAAAGAGCTGCCGTGATCAAGGTGTAGGGCTACCGGAATTGAATATTCTTTTGCTAAAACTTCAATGAGTCTTACCAGATGTTTTAAATCCACTCCCTCGGAAGTATCCAGATATTCCTCTCCGTATCCGAGAATAATGGGTGAACCAGATTGACTGGCCGCTTCCAAATACATAGCGGCCATTTCTATATTTACAAAATCCGGTTGTGGAACAGCATATTTACCTATACGAGCTTTTTTGAGCATTTCCGTCATTGGCTGTAACATTTGTCATTGCCCCCTATAATTCTTCTGCGGTACCTTCCGGAGCCGATAAATCAACTATGGCTTTTATACCTTCTTGTTTGGTTCCCCGCTCTAGTGCATAGGCAACTTTATCCAAGCTGTACCTGTGAGTTATAAAAAGGTTCGCATCTACTTTACCTGATTCCAGCAGCGTCAATGCCAGATGAAATTCTTCAGGCAAGGATCCCACAGTACCTAGGAGCTTTACTTCATCATAGTGAATCTTATTGGGATCTAATGACAGGCTTTGGTTTTTGGGAAAACCTCCGAAGAGCAGAACCTCACCACCGGGGCAAACCATATCAAGGGCCTGCTGAGCTGCCTCTAAGGAGGGCACTGCCACTATAATGTGATTTGGCCCGTCACCGGTAATCTCTTTTACCTTTGATACTACATCCTCAGTATTGGCATCTATTACATAATCTGCAAGCTGTTTAGCCCTTTGAAGCCTATGTGGAGTCATCCCTGATAACAATACCTTCCCGGCACCGAAAGCTTTTGCTGCTTGGGTATGCAGCAGTCCCATTGGACCGTCACCTATTATAAGCACATTGCTTTTCGGTGATATTGAAAGCTGCTTTACAGCATGTATACAACAGGCTAAAGGTTCTGCCAAAACCGCTTGTTTAAAGCTTGCATCATCGCTGATTCTAAAAGTGGCACGTTCCGCCAAATCTCTGGGGATGCGCATCCTTTCGGCAAATCCTCCGGGATCTATACGCCGGTCAAAAAGCTCCGGACATAGGGTTCCTTTTCCATCAAGACAGCGGGGACAAACACCACAGGGAATATAATGGGCTACTGCCACCCTGTCACCTTCCTGCCATTTAGGTGAGCGGGTTTCGACTACCGTCCCCACCACTTCATGACCAAGTACTGCAGGGGGAATGGTGTAAGGAGTACCTCTCACATAGGTCTTTATGTCAGAGCCGCAAACCCCGCACAATTCCACCTTTATCTTAATATCTCCGTCTTCCAAAATAGGTTCTTGAAATGTATCAAGCTCAACTTTTCCTGGCTCGAAAAATACTGCAGCACGCATCAATAATTACCTCCTTTGATT
>DUNY01000320.1 GCA_012839145.1 Thermoanaerobacterales bacterium | reverse complement strand
ATCCCGGTGAAGACCGTATATTGGTTCCATCTCCCAAAGTAGCTACATATGACTTGAAGCCTGAGATGAGTGCATATGAAGTGGCCGATACAGTGATGGAAAAAATTCGTGAAGATATATATGATGTGATAATATTAAACTTTGCAAACCCTGATATGGTAGGGCATACTGGTGTTTACGAAGCAGCTCTCAGAGCTATTGAGGCAGTTGATGAATGTATCGGAAAAGTGGTAAAAATAATACTGGAAAAAGGCGGCACACTGCTTGTGACTGCAGATCACGGCAATGCTGAGAAAATGATTGATTTTATAACAGGAGAGCCTTATACTGCCCATACTTGCAACCCGGTTCCGTTGATTCTTGTAAATGATAAAAATTATAAGCTCAGACATGGCAAGCTGGCCGATATAGCACCTACCATGCTTCAATTATTGGGCATAGAAAAGCCAAAAGAAATGACGGGCCAATCTCTGATATTATCTTAACTTGAACAAGTTAATATAACGGTGTCAGGGAAGTCTCTGAAAAAGTGAAACATCATGGCAAATAACACAAACCGTCACCTAAGCGATACTAAAACCATCATCTTGCGGCGATGCCAAAACCAGCATCTGAGCAATACTAAAACCGTCATCCTGAGCGATAGCGAAGGATCTAATGTTAGGGTGGCTTTTAGGATTCTTCATTCCACTTCGTTTCATTCAGAATCCTCATGCGGCCCGCGCCATGATAAATGAAAGCATTCCCGTTATTCCGAAGGAGCAAAGCGACTGAGGAATCTTAAACAAGATCCTTCGGGCGTTGCCCTCAGGATGACAAAAACAGGTGGCTTTCATAACAATGACATGAACCCGAAATCTTTCAGAGGTTTCCCAGGCACTTCAGACTTAACTTTTAGAATAACAGATCTTAGTTTGGGGCGAAGTGCTGTCATCTTCACCGGGGTAGCTTACGACACCGGAATCAATGATTAAATAAAGATAAAAATACTTTAATACAATAGGAAGGTGAATGCTATGTCAACAATCATCGATGTATTTGCCAGAGAAATCTTGGATTCACGGGGTAACCCAACAGTAGAAGCAGAAGTTATACTTGAAGACGGTACAATGGGCAGAGCTGCGGTTCCCTCGGGTGCCTCTACAGGCCAGTTTGAAGCTGTAGAGCTCAGAGACAAAGATCCTAAGCGATTTGTAGGTAAAGGTGTTCTCAAAGCCGTTCAGAACGTGAATGAGGAAATAGCTCCCGAGCTTCAAGGCATGGATGCTCTTGACCAAGCGGCTGTTGACCAACTTTTGATTGACTTGGATAAAACCCCTAATAAAGTCCGCCTAGGTGCCAATGCTATTTTGGGTGTATCCTTGGCCACAGCTCATGCAGCAGCAAATTATCTAGGCGTAAGTCTTTACAAATATATCGGCGGCACCAATGCTAAGGTTTTGCCGATTCCAATGATGAATATATTAAACGGCGGCGAGCATGCCGATAATAATGTGGACCTACAGGAGTTCATGATCATGCCGATTGGTGCTGGAAGCTTCGCTGAGGCTTTTAGAATGGGTGCTGAGACATTCCATACCTTGAAGAAAGTTTTGGCGGAAAGGGGCTTGGCTACAGCTGTGGGCGATGAAGGAGGTTTTGCCCCAAACCTTTCTTCAAATGAAGAAGCTATCAAATACATTGTGGAAGCTATTGAAAAAGCCGGATATGTCCCGGGCAAGGACATATTTATTGCACTTGACTCGGCCTCTTCGGAGTTTTACAATGAGGGCAAATACCAGCTCAAAGGTGAGGGATTGGAATATGATGCAGCTGGCATGGTGGATTATTACTCCCGCTTAGTTGAAAAATACCCCATAATATCCATAGAAGACGGCATGGACGAAGAGGACTGGGAAGGTTGGAAACTTCTCACAGATGCCCTCGGCAGCAAAGTTCAGTTAGTTGGTGACGACTTATTTGTAACCAATACTGAGCGGCTTAAGCGTGGTATCGAAAAAGGAGTGGCAAACTCAATCTTGATAAAATTAAACCAGATTGGGACTTTGACAGAGACCCTTGATGCTATTTTAATGGCTGAAAGAGCAAAATACACAGCAGTAGTATCACATCGCTCCGGTGAAACTGAAGATACCACCATAGCAGATTTGGTGGTGGCAGTAAATGCAGGGCAGATAAAAACAGGAGCTCCTTCCCGCACCGACCGAGTAGCTAAATACAATCAACTCTTAAGAATAGAGCAGGAGCTTGATACCACAGCCCAGTATCTTGGCATCGGAGCTTTTTATAATATTAAGCGATAAAGACCGTTGATTTTGATTTGGAACCACAGCCAGTATCTTGGAATTTAAGCTTTTCATAAGATTAAAAGATAAGATGTGACGGTTGACAGGTGATACAGTTCGCTCAGACTGCGAAGCAGTCGTCAAAGGTAACCTAAGGTCACTAGCGAAACAGCGTTAGCTGTTTTTTAACGGCTTTCTTTAAATTTCATCAAGAACCATAAACGAAAATATAATATTCGCTCTCTTGTATCACCTGACAACTATAGTTGCTACTTATAATATTAAACACATAATTGGTTTCAGTGTAGAAACTCCTCTGAGTTGAAGACAGAGAGTGTCTCCTTTTAAGCAAGACTGTTTTTTTGAACAGGGGACGGTCAAAGATCGCCCCTACAAAGGGCAAATGAAATAAGAGCACGTCAAACTGTGTGAAAACCTGCTAATCCATGTTTTGTGTCACTCTGAACGCAGTAAGAGTCTGAGATTCTTGCCATGTTTTATGTCACTCTGCACGCAGTGAAGAGTCTTAGATCCTTCGCTTTGCTCAGGATAATAACTTTATGACAACTTTACACAGGTTGACAATCTTGACCATATTCCTTGTTGTGACTTTTTACACAGTCTAGCACCCAGGATACATGCTCACGGGAAGTGCAGGATGCCGAATTGCCGTAAACCCCTGCGTTGCAGGGAACGGTATTCGACTGTTCCGAATAACAGTTCGGCTTTAAGGAGAGATATCGTCTCTTGCCGGAATAACAGGTCTTGTTTTAGGAAGAAGGGATGCCATCATCTTCATCGGAGTAACTATCCACACCGGAATCAACATTATACCGGAACAACACAAGATTTATAGAAAGTTAGTATATATGGTCAACGAGGGGGCTCTTTATGAAGGAATTAATCGTATACCCCACACCTTATTTAGTTAAGCAGCATAATAAGGCACAGCTCGAAGGAAAGAAAGGGGTGACCGGAGAACTTCCGGTCACCTATGAAGTTTTTGTTGAAAAATGCATAAAAGAGTTTGTTGCTTCAAAAAAATTCCTTGGAGACTTTAAGAAGAACCTACTTCTCAACCGCATATTCAGAAAACTGAAAAAGCAGAATAAGCTGATATATTTCCATATTCCTCGACAGGGATATATATATCGTATAGGTGAAGTTATTGGGGAACTGAAACAACAGGATATTGACCCTAGGACCTTTGAAAGCATTAGAGATGAGAAGTCTTATCAAAAAGACCTTTCCTTAATATACAGAACCTACCAGGATTTTCTTATAAGTAACCGTTTATATGACCAAGAGGATCGTTATATATTATGTAAAAAAAACATTTCTAAAAATAAATTTATTGCGCATAGGGATGTTGTGCACTTCAGGGAATTTTATGAACTTACCCCAATTCAGCAAAAGATATTGTCTGCTCTGGGAGACAAAGCCAAGGCTGACAACTCGGATCTTGCACCAAAAATGAAAGAGATAAAAGTGATAAAGGCGCAAAACCGTAGGACCGAGATTATGATTCTTGCTCAAGTAATTTTAGAGGATTTGTGGGAAGGGTTTTTACCGGAAAACGTATGCATAGTCCTGCGAAACCCTGATGTCTACGAACATCTTTTACACGAGATTTTTGAAGAAAGAGGTATACCTATTCGCTTGGATAAACAGGCGGCACTTATTCAAAATCCTTTTATCAAAGCTTTACTAAGGCTTTTTCAAGGAGAGCTTACCGACTATTTTTCGGAAGAATTACAGGAGGAAAGTACAAAAAGTTATACAATAGGTAAATGGACGGCCAATCTGGAGAAATTCCTTATTAATCAGGGATATCCCGGAAGATTTTGTGATATTCACGATAATGATATTGTTTTAATAAAGCGGGATTTGGAGGCCTTTGATTCTTTAGGTGGTCTTTTAAATGAACTAAATGATATGGACAGGTTCATTCCTGAAGAAACTATAGCTTTCGAAAATTTTGTAAACCGTTTGGAATTTTACCTTCAAAGCCGGATTTATAACTACAGTCCACCGAAGGATGGGATATGGGTACTGCCGCCGGCAATGCTGAGAGGACTGAGATTTGACAAGGTTTACGTACCTGGCATGATTGAAGGGGAGTTTCCCAGGGATTTTAGACCTGATTGGCTTTTGAAAGACAGGGACAGGGTAATTTGTAATAAAAAAGGATATGATTTTGATACTTTAGATAATCTACTTGAGAAAGAGAGAGAGTCTTTTGATTTTTTAACAGCTTCAAGCTCCATGGGCTATTTTTCTTATCCTAAAGTATTAGAAGACAATACCTCTTCGCTGATGTCGTCATATCTTCAAGAATTACTAGATCTGTTTGCAGCACCTGTTAAAAATGTAAGATTTGAATCCGTATACCGCCCCAAGACTTTAGAAAGTTCTATGACAAAACCCGGAGTTATTTCGGAAAAGACTAAACATAGGTTAAAGAAGTTTTTTTTCAAAAAACCGTTCAGTGTAACGGCATTTAATACGTATGGGGAATGTCCCTACAAGTTTTTTCTTGCAAGAGTCCTAAACCTGTCACCTCCTGATGATGAGGGCGAGTATACAGCATTGGCAAGAGGAACCGTTTTGCATAAAATACTGGAGTTGTTTTTTAAAAATCATAGGAAAGGGTTTGAACATGCAAAGCTGGATGAGTATGCAGATGAAATAAAAATACTTACGGATGAAATTATGGAAAGCTCCGGTGTGAAAGAAAGCTTTTCGCATCCATTTTTATTCGAGATAGAAAAGGAAGAAATCGTAAACAACATTATTGATTATTTAGCCTGGCATATAGCACAAGGAGGGGACTTCAAACCTGTTTTCTTAGAATTGGGTTTTGGATATAAAAAAGGTTTTTCCTTGGATTTTGCTCCGGATATTCTTCTTTCAGGCAAAATTGACAGAATTGATGAGGACTCGGAGGGCAGATTAGTGGTCTTTGATTACAAATCCGGCTCCACGCCGGATATAAAACAGGTGGAAGAAGGTACAAATCTTCAACTGCCACTTTATATCATGGCTTCGGAGCAATTACTGAAAAAACCGATAGTAGGTGGAGCTTTCATTTCCATAAAAAAGGGCT
>DUNY01000116.1 GCA_012839145.1 Thermoanaerobacterales bacterium | reverse complement strand
ATGTAAAGGAAAGCAAATAAAAAGGGTCCGTCCCCAAATGTTACGTAATATACACAGACAATAAAATCTACTCTTTAGGTTCGCTTTTTGATTCAAGTGTTTTTATTCGTGCTTCTAACTCTTCAATCTCTTTAATTCTTCTAATATAAATATTGTGCAACCAACGAAAAGTCCACTAAGTAAAATAAGCCCTGTGTAAATTGGAAATAAATTTTCATCAATACTCCATGGAAATATCAATGGATATAAAAAAGATATACTTCAAAAATTAATAAAATAAAACCCTACTATTGTTATAATTATATTTTTCATAACAAATCCCCTTTCACTTTACTCCATGGTAACTAATACACAATGTAAAAAGCACAAACTAAATATCATTTCTCTTTGCTTTATTATTCTTAAAGATAGCAGATAAAATAAAACCAATAATGACTGATATGCCATAGTTAACGCCTTTTATATAACAAATTCACTAAAAATGGTGCGGAATTTTCATGATATGGTAAATAATCCTTATAGTCAATAACCGAATGTACTGTCATAATGAATACCATTATTACAAAAAAGAAAAGATTAAAATTGATGCTATTCTATTCACATAAATGTACTCATATTGGATGAGTGGATGCTAGTTTCTCTGACGGAAACGGAATCAAGGGATCTCCTTGAAATCATACATGCCCGTCACAAACGTGCATCTACCATATTTTGTTCTCAATTTTCACCTGCCGGATGGCATGGGAAGATTGGGGAAGCGACATTAGCTGCTGCAATCCTGGATCGTATTCTTACACCATTGAGATACATAATGATGGTTCGGACTGTTCGATGAGAGAAGTCTATGAGATCAACAGAAAGAATTATCTACTAACTAAACTATCAAACTTAGAGTTTTCAGACCCGTAATGGCGGCTCTAGTATTCCGGACGAGTGGCTTACCACTTACCGGAGTAGTGGCTCCGCCACACGGGTATATGCATCTACCAGTACGTCTTATATAGATTACGGATTAACTCAACTTCAATTATGCAATAAAACTTTTTGATTGCTTTCTGCCTTTGAATTAACCCACTCGATGAACAAAGAAACTAAAAAGGACGCTATATAACCTATAGCAAAATACAAACTAGCTTGTAAGAGTATCGGTGGATATGTTTCGTTATATAGGTTTGGAAACATTATTCGTGGAATAATTACACCACCCAGAGTTATTCCTACGCTTGGTCCTATAGCAAATTTTAATGCTCGTTTTAACATTTTTATCACCTTTTCATGCTTCGCTTTATCTATCGAATCTATCTCAACTGCATGATTATAAACAGAAGATTTATGCTCATTTTGTTCACATCAAGGATACTAATAATTTATACTGATAAGATAGTAAGAAAAAGCCAATTACCCAACTTGATAGATTGGCTATTATTCCATAAGCACATCTTCGTTTTTGACTATGCCCTTTTAAGAATTTGGAATATATCGCTGTTTCGGCAATAAGAATTATAATTTCAACAGGAAATTGAGTGAAATATGCCGATAATGTTCCACTTCTTATCAATGTTGTCCCCAAAGTAACAGTCAGAAACAATTGCGTATAGATATTTACACTAAAAAATATTTTATAGTTCTCTTTGAATTTGAAACCAAACAGCAAAAGTAATGGTGCTTCAATAATAAGGGTAGGGATACACGTGGTGATAAATTGTATCAGATAACTAACAAATATATTTGGCACAACAGCTTCTCCTGTTTTATAGTCAAAAGTAATACTGCTTTGCAGTGCTTTTCTAGTATATGTGTCAGACACCATCACCTTGCCACTTTGAGTAACAATAATAATACGATATGTTTTTGGAAGTCCAACATATCCAAACTTGTGAACCATTTTATTACCATCAAGTTCGCCGATTAAATCTCCCCACATAGGTAAACCTGTTCCTTCTGTAAGTGCGGGCATCCAGCCGTCCTTTTTGTAAGAATAGAGCAAATCAAGCATTTGAGTGTTTAGACTTTCTCGCTCACCTTCCTCATGAAAATTATTATATGGGCTGCTGTTTTGCGTTAACAAATCAAGATAATAATTATCAGACGGTGGATTAACAACATATACAGTTAAGCAATCTTTCGGGCCCAAATCTGCATATACCGTTATAGGTAGTATTAAAACAGATAGGATAATCACGAATATTTTCAATATACCTTTTCGTTTTGTCATCTTAGTCTACTCCTACTCACATCAATAAGATTTATCTTGAACAAAATCAAGTTATTGTTCTTATTGAAGTCTTTATGCCAACAATGCATGAGAAAACTATTCAGTGAAAAAAACTCTTTCAGTCCCACAACGGCTTAACAAACTAGCCTTAGCAAGAAATATTAACTTCTCTCTATTAATTCAATCAGCGCTAAAAGAACAGCAAAGAATTTGGGACAGACATTAAGCCTGTCCTTTTTTATACATTAAAGTGTATATTTCGTTATAATAGCATGACACCTATCTTCTTAAATGCTCAATATTAATCCTAGTCATTGAATAACGCTTTTTGCTATGATTACATTGTGTCATTGTTTAATCAATATTTACTTAATATAGTGTGTTAAACATATTACGAAAAAGTGCAGTATTAAGGAGTGATATTATGTGTTCCTGTTCTACTTTTATTATTAGGGAGTATTCCTTAATGGTATAATCTATTAATCTCACTGTGTCACCAATCTTATTAAAAATTGCTTGTTTCATTTGTTCTGCATGAGGGCAGGCGAATCCAATGGGATTTCCCTTAGTGATACACGATGCCAATACAATCGTGTCTGCACCTCTTTTAACCATTTCGACAGCCCTAGTAACAGCTTTTTTACCAGGACAACCTCCACAAGTATTTACGCCAATTACCTCAATATCCTCTTCTACGTTTTCAAAGGCATATTTCTTTTCCCTCATTATTTTAAAATCAGTGGTCATGGGACACATGTCTTCAGTTTGCATGCACCGGATTAGTCCAACTTTCATAAATAAGTCACTCCTCGGCTTTTTTAATAGGATTTTACTCCTATATCTACTACCCATAAATAACATTTATAAGAATTGCGTATCCCATTTTAGTTACATCTCTGATATAAACAATATGGACACTTAAACCGCAACTAAACCCGCCTCCATCCCACCATAAGCGAAAGCGGATCTGTTCAGTTCCAGTAATGAGCATCTGATTCATCAATATTATTTATTTTACTTTATATCCATTTTTTTAATTGATTATATTGAAATATGCGTTTTACATAGTCTTCTTTATGATCTAGACTAGCCATAGCTTTCTGTAAACCCCGTTTCCTTCAAACTTGATTAATCCCAAATCCCTCAATTCTTGTAACTGTTGGCGGATTTTGGCTTCTACATGATAATTTTTAGGATATTTCTTTTGAAGATACGGAATCATCAGTGGGAAATCAGCAGTACTAAAGAGCTTGTTTTCAATAAACCCCAGCGCATAAAAAACAGATCTTTTCCAGCCGTTTAAATTTTTAATAATGTGGAAAATGTCCTTATCAAAATAGTCATCTGTTGACTCATCATAATTCAGCTGTAGCTTTGGCAGAGACAATTGCGGAGACTCAGATACTGAGTCTATGATACTCTGAATCTGGTCGGTGTGTTCAGTTTTTAATCTCCCGGATAATTCACTGTTGCATAATTTTGAGTAATCTTCACATATAACATTTACTAATGAAGTCTCGTTAATAAGAACACCGTATTCAAAATTTGTTTTTAAGCCGGAACCGGTTAAGTTTGCAGAAGTAATTATTGCTTTTTTATCATCAAATATATATATTTTTGCATGCAGTTTCTGATAATTATATACCAAACCGCCATTTTTCAGGATGAGTCTTAGTGCACCTATATCAGAAGACCTTTTATACATACTCATTAGGTTTACATTGGTAACCACAGCAACTTCGCAATTATCTTTTTTTGTCTTATATATTTCATCAACTATTTAGTTTTTTATAAACGGTGAACACAATTTTATATTTTTCTCTGACGACTGGAGTAAGTTAAAAAAAGTCATTATAAACTGGTGTATTAATGATTTTAATCATTTTTATTCACCTACCACACCGTAAGTGCATATCTTCTTGCCTACCTTTTTGCTGCTTTACAAAATAAATATGTTAGGGTGTAGTAATATGGTTATAAGCAACGCATTTCTATATATCCAAAATGTTTTAAACTGCT
>DUNY01000231.1 GCA_012839145.1 Thermoanaerobacterales bacterium | reverse complement strand
ATGTAAAGGAAAGCAAATAAAAAGGGTCCGTCCCCAAATGTTACGTAATATACACAGACAATAAAATCTACTCTTTAGGTTCGCTTTTTGATTCAAGTGTTTTTATTCGTGCTTCTAACTCTTCAATTTTTGTCTCTTGATGTACAAACACCGTGATTAAAATGGCAATAATAAGTGCAACAAAAATAAGGATTGCCCAGAAGTTCTCAAAAATAAGTATTCCACCGAAAAAAAGAAAGACATAGCACAATATAAGACTTATTGCAAATGTTCCTAGAAAATTTTTCATAACCTATCCCTCCTTTGTTTCTACAGAAGATATAAGTAATCCTAGTTTCACATTTATCTATTGATGTAAAGGAAAGTAAATAAAAAGGGTCCGTCCCCAAATATTATTCCGTTTCTGAAACCAATGTGATCATTATTATTTCCGGTGGGTTAAAGACTCTCAATTTTATGGTGCTTTCACCTAGACCCCTACTTACTATCATTTTTGATTTATTAAGTTCATATTTTCCGGCATCGTATTTGGGAAAGAATGACCGCTCGGGGGACAGCAATCCTCCGATAAAAGGAATCCTGACAGCTCCTCCGTGTACATGACCCGCTAAAATCAAATCAGCGCCCCAAGCACTATAAACCGAGAAGTAGGCCGGATTATGGGTAAGCAATATGTTGTATTTTCCGTCTTCACAAGCACCCAAGGCTTTTTCGATGTTTGACACTTCAATGGATTTTTCTCCATCATAGGTGGCAGTATATTCACCCCGATATAACCTTAAAGATATATCCAGACCGTATAGATTTATTGTTGCATTTTTATGTGTTATCTCAGCTTTATCATTATTTAAAACTACAACACCCAGGTCTTCTAATTCGCCCATATAAGCATCAAACCAGTGAGAATCAACCTCCCTGGCCTTGAACTCCGCTATTTGCTCGTGATTGCCTTTTATGTAATAAATCTTAAAATGTTTTACTAGGTATTTTGCCAAATCATAGAATACTTTTCCGTCATCATTCGTTGAATTTAGCATATCACCGGTAGCCACGATTATATCAGGATTTAGTTCTTCGATTCCCTTTATAAGGAATTCGTTGTTTTCCCCAAATTGCTTGCTGTGTAAATCCGATAATTGCAATATTTTGAATCCGCTAAGCTCCTCAGGGATCTTGGCTGAAGAAACATTGTATTCGGTTATTTGCAGGTATTTGGTTTGAAAATAAAAAAACATAAAAATCCCTATTCCCAATATAATTATTTTAATCATGTTTTTGTATTTACCGATGATTTTATTTCTCCCCTATGTATATTATGTAACGGTGTTTCATGTTAGTTCACTAAAAAAAGCCGCCCCTAAGATAAAGACCCCTCCCATGATTTGTGCAAAGGTCATGGTTTCCTGCAAAAAAGCATACGAAAACACCAATGCTGAAATGGGATCAATGTAGCTTAAGATTGCTATGGATTGTCCTTTTAGCTGTTTGACGGCAGTAAAGTATAAAAAATATGCAATACCTGTGTGGAGGATACCCAGCAAAAGAATTAAAAAGACGGATTTTAACCCAATTCCGCCAAAATTGTTATTGCCTTGGTACAGAATAGTCAATAAAAGAACCAGAGCTGATATGTTAAGTTGAATCATACTGGTATTAAAACCTGATAAATCCTTGATAAACTTATTCATCAGTACCACGCCGGCATACAGGGCTGCCCCTAAAAGGCCGTAACTTATGCCCTTTGCATGATTATAAGAGGTATCCAGGCCCGTATCTCCCATGTTTAGTATTAAAAGCAACCCCAGCATAGCTATAACAATACATGCGACTTTCGCCTTAGTAAGTTTCTCTTTTAGCACTATGGGGGAGAGCATCATTATGAATACAGGGGCAAAGTAGTAACTAATTGTTGCAAGGGATACGGTAGAGTATTTATAGGCTTGAAATAAGCATACCCAATTAAGTCCAAGGGCCCCACCGGATAAAATCAGAAACAATGCATTTCCCTTTATGGCTTTGATGGAAATTTTGTGTTTTATTAAAAAACCTGTACAAATTAAAAACAGCCCACCGATTGTTGCCCTAAGAAATGCAATTTCCAATGAAGGTAAATCTATGTTTCTTACAAAAACCCCGATGCTCCCAAAAATAAGCATGGCTGTGATCATCTCAAGCTTTCCCTTCACTCTGCTGCCCCCTCACATTTTAAATTTTTTAAGAATAAGGTGTACATATATACCACGCGGCTCGCCGGTCCACATCAAATACTTTTACTTCTTTAAAGCTCTCAGCTATTTCCATCTTAGCCCTTTTGATAAAGTTAAAATAATTTCCGCCTTCTAACCATTCAGCTATACTTATATAAAAAGCTCTATTTTGGTTATAATCATGAAAAATCACCTGATGTTTCGCAAGCCTGTTCATCTCAGTATAGAGTTTTCGACGGTCGGATTCGTTCAGACCATGGACAGTATAGGAGGATATTGCCATATCAAAGCTTTTGTCGGGAAAAGGGGTGCGTTCCAAGGCATTGGCCTGGTGCAGCTTTATATCAGAACTCATTAGCCTTTTTTTGGCTATCTTTATCATATTTTTTGAGGAGTCTATCCCTGTAACCTTAAAACCTCTTTGATTCAATACACGGCAAAGTGCACCGGTTCCACAACCTACATCGATTATACTTTGATATTGGGATATATCAATTACAGTCTCAACTCTATCAAGGATTGTCCCAAAATACTTCACCTGCATATTAAAAAACAGATTATAAACCGGCGCTATGGCATTAAAGACTTTGCTAACCTTTGGCTCCACTCAGTCCACCCTTTCCGCCCTAGAGTTAATCACTATTGTATTTCCAACACTACCGGGCAGTGGTCGCTGCCCAACACATGGGAATCTATCTTCGAATCCAAGATATTCTCCTTAAATCTTTCAGACACGATAAAATAGTCAATTCTCCAACCGATATTACGTTCTCGGGCTTTGAACATATAGGACCACCAGGTATAGGCACCCTCTTTATCCGGATATAGATACCTAAAACTGTCCACAAAGCCCGCCCCTAAGAGTTCCGTCATCTTTTGCCGCTCTTCATCGGTAAAGCCTGCGTTTTTTCTATTGTTTTTAGGGTTTTTCAAATCTATTTCCTTATGAGCCACATTCTTATCTCCACAGCTAATTACAGGCTTTTTTGCATCCAGTTGCAGTAAATAGTTCCGGAAGGCATCCTCCCACTCCATTCTATAATTCAGCCGTGTCAATCCTCTTTGGGAATTGGGCGTGTACACATTTACAAGGTAAAAATCCTCGAATTCTAAAGTTATCAATCTTCCCTCTTGATCATGCTCTTCTATCCCTATCCCATATGTAACCGACAAGGGGGTATGTTTAGTAAAGACAGCCGTTCCCGAATAACCTTTTTTAGTCGCGTAGTTCCAATACTGTTCATATCCCTCCAAGTCAAGCTCCACTTGACCCTCTTGTAGTTTTGTTTCTTGAATGGAGAAGATATCCGCATCTACATCTTTGAAGTATTCTAAAAACCCCTTATTTAAGCAAGCCCTAAGGCCGTTGACATTCCAAGAAACTAATTTCATCATGAGACCCCTTTCTATTGCCAAAATTATAAATAATCTTTTTAAGAGTGAAACCTCCTCAATTTTATGTTTATATACATAGTAAAAAGTAATCCACTTATCATGTTAACAATATCTATTATACATTACAAATTAAGTAAAACAACAGCAAAATCATCATTATAACAATTCTGGCTTGTTACTGGCATACTTTTAATAAGTCTGCACTTTGTTTCGATATTCAAAAACAAAACGATGTCTCATGTCCCGCCTAAGTTTAAGTAACCGCCTTAACCTTTTTTCGCCAGGCTATATTTTTCATACCAATAATTATTTAAATAATCTTAGTAAAGTGAAATCGAGCTAAATCCGACGGCTCTTGCTTTGCCACAACAACTTATATATGTAATTGATCAGGAGGCAGATGATTGTTTAACTTAACGACTCCCAATAAAAAACGCACAGGCCGTTGTACCCAACAGCCTGTGTATTTTTATATAAATCCTGCGCTAGGATAGCGACTTTCGCGCCCGGTAGCAATTGGCAGGAAGGTGCTTTAAAAATGCCTCAAGTTTTTTGAGGAGTCTATCCCCATAACCTTAAAACCTCTTTGATTCAATACGGCAAAGTGCAACGGCGCTATAGCATTAAATATTCTCGAGGTTATAGTTCTTTATCTAATATGATAAAATGAGAATCATTTTCAATTTTTATATCGTCACTGCCGTCATCTGAACGATTGCTTTCAAAGGTATTTTTTGCTATGTTAAAAAATGCAGTATTGTTAATCGGATGCTGTGCTTCATAGTCCATTGAACCACTGTAGATACCCCCACCGAATCGTGCTTCGTTATTTTTTATAGTATTATAGTAGATAGATGCAAATGTTCCCGGATATGCAGCTATTGCTCCCCCTCCTGACTCAGCCCGGTTTTCAGTGATAAGGTTGTTAAATACCTTCGACAGGTTTCCGTCTATGTATGAAAAGAAATTAACATCCCCAAGGGAGTGGTTGCCCCCTAGATTTAGGCCGCCACCATCTATTAAAGCTTTATTTCCGATTATTTTATTTTCCAATATAGAGGGTGTACTATACACAGCTTGAATACCGCCGCCATATTTGGCGGTATTGTTCTTTATGGTATTTGATTTTATCACACTATTAAACCCTGCTAAAGCATTTGCTCTCCAAGTAAAAGAAGGTGAAAAATCATCAGCTATATAAATCCCTCCTCCCACATCGGCCTCATTATATTCAATTACATTATCAATTATTTTAGGTGATGAGTAATCTACAGCAGCTATTCCACCTCCACATCCCGGGAAGTCTTCATTTGCACTGGAGATGATGTTTTCTTTAATAATATTGTTTGCAATTACAGGAAAGCTGTCTTTCAAAATTAATATTCCTCCGCCAAAAACTCCTACCCTAGGGGCTCTTGTTATATATGCTTCCCTCTCAGTATACATATGTTTAGCGCCTGTTCCCCCTTTTATGGTGAATCCGGCAATGATTGATTCGCCGCTATTTATGGTAATTACAGGCCCATTTCCACCACCACTGATAATAGTGTTACTTACTATATCCTCATCATAAGGGTCTTGACTGCAAAGGGTGATGTTTTTGCTTTTTATAGTTATATTTTCGATATATTCGCCAGGTTTTACCATAATAGTATCTCCATTTACTGCTGCAATCACCGCTTCTTGGATTGTTGGGTAATCATCAGGAACGACAATTTGAGGTTCATCAGTCTTTATTGTGAATATGTCATCCTCATTAGCATCTACATCTTCCTTGTCAAGGTTATTTGATAGCAAATCAGATAGGTCTGATGATGATTCCGGAAAATCTAAAATAACAAACCTCTCCGGTTTTAAACCTCCTTGTCCATCTTTGGGAGGAGAAAATACCAATTCTATATCGAATATGGACAGTTCTCCAGGTTCCAGTTCTAATTTATTTTCACCACTTGGTATTGCATGGACAGTTCCACGAATACCACGTAAATAATCAGACCAATAGACTAAAGAAACACCTGATTTAATTGGGGTTTCAAAAAAAACCAATTCAGGGATAGTATAAAACTTATAATCCGTAATGCCCTGTTGTTCAAAAATAAGGTCTAGTAGTTTGCTGGAAACTGTAATAACATCAAAAGGTGCCAAATGATTATGCTCAATTATACTGTAATAATCCACTAATTGAACCATTTCTCTAGGAGGGTAAGATAAAAGACGCTGAAAATCTCCAACGGTAAATCCATCCATTATTTCACCGGTCTCAGGATCCGGTAGGCTGACATGTAACCTAAAAGCTTCAGCCACCTTAATTGCCTCTTTTCCCGGGTCTTTATCATATTGATATGGATCTTCTACAATACCTACATTGTCACCACAACCTGTTAATACAAATGTTCCGGTAATTAATAATAGAATTACTGAAAATATAGCTGCCCTTTTCATCATATATGACATAACTCCTTTGTTAAGATATTTTGAGGCTTTCTCACATTATCACAGCCTTATGTCAAAAACGGAAATACGGGTGATTATCTTTTATTTCTTTTTCCTAGGAAAACAAATTTTACACATGGACCAACCCATTGAAGATCCCTTGACCCTAGTTGCCTCTTCTTATAGTTCTTTCAAGTCCTCAAAACAAATCTTTTCAACGACAGTCCTTGAACCTTCATCACATACTCTGTTAAGGGTTCTACAGTCAGCTCTATGGATTGGACGGATCTGAACTGGCGAGGGCATAATCAACTGCGCCTTTTGCGTGAATGTTTGTAGTATCAAAAAGCGGAACACTTGTATCTTCATTTCTTACTAGTAAACCAATTTCCGTACATCCTAAAATAACACCTTCTGCCCCTTGCTGGATCAGCCCTTTAATAATTCTTTTAAATTCTTTCCTTGAATCTGGGTTAATTGTACCAAGACAGAGTTCCTGATAGATTACTTTATTCACTATCTCTCTGTCGTCTCTTTCAGGTATTAGTACCTTGATATCTTTTGCTTCTAATCGCGATTTGTAAAAATCCTGCTCCATTGTGTATTGTGTCCCCAATAGACCAATTGTCTCAATCCCTTCGCCTAGGACCTTTTCTGCTGTTACATCTGCAATATGTAACAGCGGAATATCTGTATTACTCTGTATTTGTTCAGCTACTTTATGCATTGTATTTGTACAGATTATAATGAAATTTGCCCCCGCCAATTCAAGACTTCGTGCAGCTTCACTCAGAATATCCCCTGCTTTGTTCCATTCTTGATTCCTTTGTAATACCTCAATTTCTTCAAAGTCTACACTATATAGAATGCATTTTGCGGAGTGCAAACCTCCTAATCTTAACTTTATTTCTTCATTAATGATTTGATAATAAGAAACAGATGATTCCCAACTCATACCGCCTATTAGTCCTATTGTCTTCATAATACCCTCCTTCCTTCTTTCAAGAGATGTGCAATAATAACTTGAGTGAATATATAGTTCTTTTGCTATCAGCTATTTATTTCAATATAAAATTAAGAGTTCCTGCAATCTTGCATAAAATCACTTGATTCCTACCCTGCAGGAGGGTTAGCTCAATTTCAAAACTGAATTTCATACGAAACAGGTTGAAAACATTCAGCAGTAAATGGCATTATAGTTTTCTTGCTTGGAGGACTTGAAAGTGTTGAGGAATCTGAGAGGAGAGTTTCAATTCCTTATAGGTAAGCTAAAAACTGGCTATTAAGAACCTGTAATTTCCACTACAATCCCGTTTCAATTCCTTATAGGTAAGCTAAAAACCTGCACCCGCTTCAAGAAGCCATCATGGTAATT
>DUNY01000215.1 GCA_012839145.1 Thermoanaerobacterales bacterium | reverse complement strand
TTAGCTCCAATTTCTTTTGAAATGTTATTGAAACCACGCTTATCTTCTTCATAATCTTTACAAGCTTGTATTTTTACTTCCTTACTAAACTTTGCTTTTCTTCCCATAAAAAAATACCTCTAAGTAGATAATCTAATTTTAATTAATTAGACTGTCTACTTTGGAAGTATCATATCAAAAACCCGGCTTTTTGGGGGATGGTTACATATTGTTATTTTTTGTGTTTTTATACCTGGTATCGTTCTTGCCCTTGTTTTTGCCGTTACTTGCCTTGCTATTAGGCACCTTTGGCTTTTTTTTGTTGCTTTGGTCGGAACCATTATTTTTATCTTTTTTATTATTGTATTTAAAATCTTCTTTTTGCTCTTTAATAATATCCTTTTTTATTTTCAGTTCTTTTTTTACGTCTTTATCGGTTTTCTTTTTTGTATTTTTTATAAAGTTTTTTAGTTGATCTTTGGTGTCTTTAATTTCCTCTTTTAGTTGGTTTTTATTATCCTTTCTTAAATCCTTTAATTGGTTTTTCATGTCTTTTTCCATAGTTTTTATGTCTTTAAACTGTTGTTTTTTATCGTCACCTTTACCGTTGCCTTTATGAATGGATTTTTCTTTTTGTTCAAGATTAATCTGTTCTATCTCTTTCATGATTTGAGCTACTGAGGCTTCTTTTACATGTTTTAATGCAGCATCAGGTTTGACTTTTTTTAATTTATCATATAATACCAGTTTCCCTTGGGATACATCCTTTTTCTTTGCTTCTTTGTGTTTTTCATAGGTCGTACTCTGGACTATTACTACTAAACTGCCATCCTTTCTTTCAGTGACGTCTGTATTTTCCATCCCTAAACTTCCAAGTTCTGAATTATGGTTTGGAGTGTCTTTAGGTTTTTCATCGATAATTTCTAAACCCTTTTCAGCTATTTCCTTTAGATGTTTTTCAATGTTGGGAGATATTGAATCTTTTACGTTGGATACTGTAAGCATAACGGTATTTGTGTTCCTGTTCAAATAATTGGATTTGCTAGCATTTATCAGTAACATATTAAAAGCTTTGTCAAGTTTCACATTTCTATACTCTCGTCCATCGCCGACAATGGCATTGCCTTCATCATTTAAGCCCCTGGCCTCTAGCACCAAATTGTATTTATTAAGGGATAGCTCCACACTGGGGTTAATGTCAACTGCTACATAAGTGACAGGATTTACGTAGCCGTAAACAATATAACTTGTAACGATCATAAGCAGAAAACATGCAGCAATAGCCATGGCCTTTCTACCGGAAATTGATGATAGCATTGATCCGAAAATAGCTGCCCTTCTGTTCTTAATGGTTATTTCATCACCCACTTGACATCCGGCGTAATTGTTGTATATTCTCATAAAGTCTCCTCTGCTGTTGGCTACTATTAAATAATTATCGTCTATATCCACTATTATGGCTTTCAACACTATCACCTCCACTTGATGTATTCATTGATGAACTGATAATCCCCCGATAAAATCAGTACCGCTGCTACTATATAATTTCGTCCTCTTTCAATTCGCTTGCGGGGTATTTTGAGGGCTGCGGTAATTTTTCCAATGGGAAGATACTTTTTTTTCTTAATTATATTCAATATCTCCGGATTATTCATAATGTAGTGTATGGCTTTAATGTAAGTATTTCGGGTTCCCTTTTGTTTCGGAGAGCTTTTGGCCACATCTGGAAAAGATATGCCCCAAAGTGCCAGTTCCTTTTTAATCTCCTGAAGTTCCAGTCTACGCAGATGGCTTATTTGTGATTCGGTATATTCTTTTACCGATTCGCTAACGTAAATATCAACCAATTCATCGTCATCATCCTGCTTGTTCGGTTCTATATAAACCACCGACTCATTCTTTCTCTGTTCCTTTCTGTAGTAATCTATAAGCCGGTGCTTAATAGTAATTCTCGCAAAAGAAAGAAAGTTCCCCTTCTTTATATCGTATTTTTTGATGGCTTCATGAAATGCTATCAGTGCTATACTCAACTCATCATCAATTCCATATTCCACATATCGAGCCACATGACTTTCGACTGTTGATGCTATAAAAGGTTTATATTCTTCTATCAATCGATTGACTTCTTCTGTATTATTTTTTATATGTATAACCCTTTCATTCAGGCTATGATATTCTCCCATATTTTCCTCCGCCTGTGTATCAATATCTAAAATCACTGTACTATAGAATTCTACATTATTGTTGAGACTCCTTCATCATTAATATACATAATATGGAAAGCTAATTATGGTAAAATAAAAAAGGGACCTGCTGCAGACCCTTTTTTTTATTTTAAAATTTAATTATTATTGTTTTATCTAGCTTTCTTTCGGTAATATCTGGTTCAATATTATACCGAGAATCGCTGCTAAACCCATTCCTCCAATCTGAATACCGCCCCAAAGCTTTACAATAGCACCACCAATACCAACAACCAGGATAATACTGGATATAAACAGATTGCGAGGTTGCTTGAAGTCTATTTGATTTTCCACCACAGTTCTTACACCAACGCTAGCTATCATCCCGAAAAGAACTATTGAAATACCCCCGATTACCGGGTCCGGGATTGTTCTTATAGCGGCACCCAGTTTTTGAACAAAAGAAAGGCCTATGGCTATAACGGCGGCAATTCTCATTACTTCCGGTTTCCAGACCCTAGTCAATGCCAAAACTCCCGTATTCTCAGAATATGTGGTATTTGCCGGTCCGCCCACAATGCCGGCCAAGGTGGTGGCAATACCGTCACCTATAAGTGTCCTGGAAAGGCCCGGTTCTTTTATAAAATCCTGTTCAACTGTAGCCCCAACTGCCAGCACATCGCCTACATGCTCCACCATTGAAGCTATGGCAACCGGAGCTATCAACCCTATGGCAGCCATATCAAATACCGGCCAGGAAAAATCCGGCACAGCAAACCAGGCCGCTTCTTTAATGGGGGTAAGATCCACAATCCCTGCCAAAAGGGAAAGTATATATCCCACTATAATTCCGGATATAACGGGTAACAACCTCATAAAAC
>DUNY01000291.1 GCA_012839145.1 Thermoanaerobacterales bacterium | reverse complement strand
GCATAACTAAGTTTTACAGCATTCTTGCGGAACTCCTCATCATATTGCTGTCGAATTCTGGACATGATCATTCTCCTTTCAGTATATTATTATCTTATCATCATGTCCGGAATTGTAACATAGACCCATACTCGTCACTGTATTAAATTCAATAGATGATAAATAGTAACCATCTTTTTCTTCTTTAATACTAATTTCTTTTATCTTTTTAAATGATTTTGACAACATACCTAAATCGTTTATATCCCCAGAAATTCTTACTTTCCAACCCACAAGTATGACCCCCTAATGGTTTATTTCGTATAACGTCCACGAGTTGCAGAAGTCCGCGGGCATTAAGCCGGACACTTCTTCTTTGAAACCGCTCCCGTCCGGCGGGTCTTACAAGACTCATGCCCGCGGATTTGGGTCGGAGTGCCGGAATTTCCCGGATTTTTTACTAACCGGCACGGAGCCTGCAACTCGTTGTTATCGGCTGTACGTCGGCCCTGATTTGAAGGCCGTTCATGGATGGCGGCCTCTAACAAATTACCGTAACCAACCTTTCGTGATTTCATCAAATTCTACTTCCTTCCATTTCTCTTTCCAAACATCCAGATACTTTACATCACTCGAAGAAGGTAAGTTATCACATTCATCAATTTTAACTAATGTTGGAACAATTACAGCTTCACCAATTATAAGAGCTTCTCTTGCTTTAAGAGCTGGTAAAGAATCAGTTAACGAGCCTAAAGTGTCGGGTAATAACCTTTTAACATAATTTTGATCATCTGGATTTGTTAATCGCATGGCAACAAAATTGTTGCATTGAGAAAAGATCGTTTCAGAAATTTCTGAAGGTCTTTGACTTGCAATTAATAAAGTCACACCATATTTTCTTCCTTCTTTTGCTATTCGTTCAATAGCAAGTTTTGAGGAGCGATATCTCGCTAAATCACTTTTGGGAACATATTTATGAGCTTCCTCGAAAACTAAAAGAACTGGAACATCACTATCTTTTTTAATTCTTTTATAGTAATAACCATATTCAAAAAGAATTCTTGTTATTAAAGACACTGTTATACTCAATACCTCAAAAGGAATACTACTTAAATCAATTATGGTAATATTTGCTTCATTATCTTTTTTATAACCAAGAAATTGTCTTAGAGTGTCTTCAAAACTTATATTTTTAGATTTATCCCCAAAAAGAAAAGATAATCGTTCAGTTTTAATCTTACTTTCAAATCGTGAGATAAATTTGTTCAAGGTTCCATCGGCGTAGACTCCTTTGCTTATACCTATGTTATCTTTAGATGCACGTCTTGTGGCTTCAAATTCATGTTTTTCCCCAAAATAATGCCTTATTTTTTCTTCATCAGTTTTAAATTCTTGAGGGTTATCTTTTATTTGTATTGACAATGGATTATCTGTGTCTCTTGTTTCACTCCGAAGATTAATCAAACACGTTAATACTTCATCTACATCAAATTTTACTGGACTATCAAAGTGAACTTTACTTAATGAAGGGTTTTTTATCTTCTTATTTTCAATAATTACGCTTCTAAGAACAGAGGATTGATTATAGTTGTTATTATCTCCAACTTCGAGGAACAATTCTTCTAATTCATCACCATTTAAAAGCCAATACGGTAAAACAAGGTCCGATATATCAATAATATTTGCATTGGAAAATGCTTCTTTATATTCTGAATGAATATCAAATATTACAATATGAGAATTATTAAGACCTTGGTAATTACCATTTTTAGCATCTGTCGCATTTTTAATTATTTTTGCAACAGTGCATGATTTGCCTGAACCTGTAGAACCAACTATTGCAATATGCTTGTTAAAAAATTTATTTCCATCAACCGGTACTTTTATACTTTCATCTTGTGCTAAGGTAGAAAATAAAAACTTGTTGTTTTCATCAATATTGCTTATATAAATTT
>DUNY01000401.1 GCA_012839145.1 Thermoanaerobacterales bacterium | reverse complement strand
TCCACAATCTGGCCTATGGTCTCGGAGCTTTCACCGAGAGATTTTATTACAGCTGCAGTATAACCGCTGGATTCTTTGATTTTCTCCATCTGTAAAGTAACCTGCTGCATGACATTTTGCCCGGATTCTGCCAGCTGAGATGCATCTACCGCTGTGGTGGCAGCCTCTGAGGAACTTGCAGCAATTTGCTCCACTCCGGCACTCATTTGAGACAGCATGTCTGAAATGTTGTCTACAAGAGTTCTCATCTCCTCCAAGCTGGCGGAGCTCTTTTTTAAACTTTCTTTCACGGAGCCTTCAAAGTTAGAAGAAGCCTCTTGACTTTGTTTGGTTATGTCTTCTATGGCAGCGGCTGACGATAACATTTCGTCAGTGGTTTCTTTAGCATCTTTTAAGATGTATCTCACCTTGTCCAAAGAGTTATTATATGCATCTGCCAGTGCACCTAAGTCATTCCCGATAATTTTTTTTGCCCTGACGGTAAAGTCTCCGTTGGCTATGGCAGCAAGGCTCTGTCCTATGGCTTCCACTGGGCGGGAGGCGCCTTTTGTAACAAGAAAAGATATAATGCCGGAAACCAAAACTGCTGCAGCTATTACCAACAGGTTGTCTTGGTTTGCCAAGTCTTCCCCATGGAAATAATATATGTATCCCCCCAGGGAGGCGGCGACCAGAATCATCGTAATCAAAACAAATCTAAATCGAATACCTTTCAAAACTGTTCCTCCTCTTTAGGTAAAATATATATTCTTAGTATTAGACAAATGTTAACTATTTTCCTGCCATTTCCAAAAAAACATTGTCGAAAATGGTACATTTATTATAAGAAAAAGAAGGTAGAAACTGTAGCAATTTCTGACCTTCTTTTATTACTGTAACATAATAACTTGAAAAATTAATTGCCGGAGAGGCTCTGAAAAAATGAAACATTATGGTAAATAACAAAAATCCCTTAGGATGACAATAATAGTATTTTCATAACATGACACAAGCTCGGAATTTTTTAGAGGCTTCCCGGGCACCGGCTGGAGGTCAAAGACCGCCCCTGCATGGCGCCGGCTAGCCGGTCAGTTAGACTGATAAGGCGGCTTTTAAAAAGTCGCGGAAAAGGGGGTGTGGATTGTTAGGCCGGGATTTGAACTCAGGATGAAACAGAGTTCCCAGGAACCATGGATGATCTTTTAATTCTATAATTTCAACAAAGTCATTTTCAGGACAAATTCCCGAAAACACCATCCCACAGCTGGTCAGTGCTTCCCTATAATCATTGTTAAATTCATAACGGTGGCGGTGACGTTCACTGATAAGCTCTTTACCATAGGCCGCCATAGCCAGGGTGTTTTCCCATATTTTACACGGGTAGCTGCCCAATCGCATGGCGCCCTTGCTCTTGCCCACTTTTTCATTAGGTGGAAAATCTATGACGGGATGGGGTGTCTTGGGGCTTACTTCAGTGGTATGGGCATCCTCCAAACCACATATATTTTGTGCAAATTCCACTACAGCACATTGCATGCCTACACCTATGCCGAAAAAGGGAATTTTATTCTCTCGGGCATACTTTATGGTCTTTATCATTCCTTCAATGCCCCTTTCACCGAAGCCTCCGGGAACTATTATCCCATCTATGTCGCAAAACAGCGAAACCAGATCCTGATTTTCCTGTATGAGTTTTTCCGAGTGGACCCATTTAATGTCCACTGCAATGTCATTGGCTATACCACCGTGACAAAGGGCCTCGACCACACTGAGATAGGCATCGTGCAGTTCTACGTATTTGCCTACCAATGCAATGTTTATCCGTTTTAAGGGATTTTTTATTCTTTTTACAATCTCTTCCCACTCCGAAAGTTCGGCTTTCATGCCGTCCACGCCGAGCTTTTTTGCCACTATTTGGTCAAGACCTTCATCTTTAAGTATGAGAGGCACTTCATAAATCGTTTCCGCATCGTAGTTTTGTATGACACACTCGGGTTCTACATTACAGAATAAGGCAATCTTTTCCTTTAAATCTTCAGAAAGGGCATATTCCGAACGACATACAATGATGTCAGGCTGTATACCGATACTGCGAAGTTCCTTAACACTGTGTTGGGTCGGTTTTGTCTTCAACTCGCCGGCTGTGGGAATATAGGGCACAAGAGTAACATGAATATAGAGCACATTGTCCCGCCCCATATCGGTTTTCATCTGTCTTATGGCTTCGAGAAAGGGGAGGCTTTCGATATCGCCGACGGTTCCGCCTATTTCAACTATGACCACATCCGCATTGGATTCTTTGCCCACTCGGGTTATACGTTCTTTTATTTCATTGGTTATGTGGGGTATGACCTGCACTGTTTTTCCGTGGTAGTCTCCCCGCCTTTCTTTATTTATTACAGACCAGTATATTCCACCAGTGGTGATATCACTGTTTCTGGTAAGACTTACATCGATAAATCGTTCATAATGACCCAGGTCCAGATCAGCCTCGCCTCCATCATCGGTAACATAAACTTCACCATGCTGATAAGGACTCATGGTCCCAGGATCCACATTAATATAGGGGTCACACTTCTGTATGGTGACAGATAGACCCCTACTTTTTAAAAGGCGCCCCAGCGAGGCCGCCGTTATTCCTTTGCCCAGGGAAGATACTACTCCTCCTGTTACAAATATATATTTGGTTGCCATGTAAAAATCCCCCTTGAAAATTATCCATACATATAAAAACACATACACTTTATTTTAGCCATGGGCAAGGGTGATTGTCAATAGTATGGAGCTTTTTATTTTAGCAGTTTTTCTATTGCTTCAAACATGGGCCTAAATATGGCATTGGTTATGTTTGTGGGATTTAAGATTCGCATTTCAAAAATATGAATTATACCGTATATTGCACCTAGGATTAAAAACCCGGAAAACACGGCTAATTCCCGCCACATTTTCTTTTGTATAAGACCCGGGACCTCTATAATAATTATTATACTTAATGAT
>DUNY01000213.1 GCA_012839145.1 Thermoanaerobacterales bacterium | reverse complement strand
TTTTTATGATAACCTTGTCAGGGTTTTAATCCAGGCCTTGCTTTTTGATAATTTATGTTATTAAATAAATATTTTATTTAATAACAGCTCTATATATATTATATCATATCTAAATTCTGTCTGTGCTTAAAAGGCTCTTCACCTTGTCCTAACATCTGATTTTGATGATGACGAAGAGATTATTTGGTTGTGTATTTTTTCATCTTTGGTAAAATATACTATAGATGATTATTATGTGTTGGAGGTAAATCTAAATGGAAGAAAACAAAAACAAGAAATCTCCCTTTGAGAAGGAGTACGAAATAGCATGGGATAAATATTCAAAGCAGGATTTGAATAACGTATTCGATTTATCTGACAGGTATATGGATTTTATGTCACGTTGTAAAACAGAAAGGGAATGTGTCGAAGAGTTTAGAGTCCGAGCGGAAAAAGCCGGTTACAAAAATCTCCAAGATCTTATAAAACAAAAAAAGATGTTAAAACCCGGCGATAAAGTGTATGCGGAGATCATGGGAAAAACCATAGCTCTTTTTGTAATAGGTAAAAAACCCTTGGAAGAGGGAATGAGCATACTAGGTGCCCATATAGATTCTCCCAGACTGGATTTAAAGCCAAATCCTTTATACGAAGATGCGGATTTGGCACTGTTTGAAACACATTATTACGGTGGAATAAAAAAATATCAATGGGTAACACTGCCGTTGGCCTTGCATGGAGTAGTCGTGAAGAAAGACGGATCAATTGTAAATATAGTTTTGGGAGAAGATGAGGATGACCCGGTGCTAGGTGTATCGGACCTTCTCATTCACCTTGCCCGGGATCAGATGAAAAAAACCTTGGCCGAAGGTGTGGAAGGTGAGGATCTCAACGTATTAGTGGGCAGTATACCTTTAAAAGGTAAGGACGCCAAAAATAGGGTCAAGCATAACATTTTAAAAATCTTAAATGAGAAGTATGGCATAGTTGAAGAAGATTTTGTCTCGGCCGAACTTGAAATAGTTCCTGCAGGAAAAGCCAGACATTATGGGATAGATAAGAGTATGATTATGGCTTACGGTCAGGACGACAGAGTGTGTGCTTATACTTCATTTGAGGCAATGATGGAAATAGAAAACCCGGAAAAAACCTGTGCAACCCTCCTTGTTGACAAAGAAGAAATCGGCAGTGTGGGAGCTACGGGCATGCATTCAAGATTTTTTGAAAATACCGTGGCGGAGATTGCCAATTTACAAGGGGAGTATAGTGAGCTGAAAGTAAGAAGGGCTTTGAGTAATTCAAAGATGATATCCTCCGATGTAAGTGCGGCCTTTGACCCCAATTACCCGGAGGTCATGGAGAAGAAGAATTGCGCAAGCTTCGGCAAGGGCATCGTGTTTAATAAATACACAGGGTCAAGAGGAAAGAGCGGCAGCAATGATGCTAATCCTGAATTTATAGCTGAACTTAGAAGCATCATGGAAAAACACAATGTCATTTGGCAAACTGCGGAACTGGGAAAGGTGGACCAAGGCGGTGGAGGCACTATAGCTTATATCCTTGCCAACTACGGTATGGAAGTGATCGATGCAGGCATAGCATTGCACAACATGCATGCACCTTGGGAGATCTCCAGCAAGGCAGATCTATATGAAGCAAAAAAAGCATACTATGCTTTTTTAAAAGAAGCTTAGAAAATAATCTGTAAGAAAACTTAAGTGAAAATCCTCCTTGTGATATTCAAGGAGGATTTTATTGTTTATTCTCTTTTCATACTGGGTTGACAGTATCTTTCTGCTACTTGATTGAACAACCGAATATGGTGCAACTCATCTAAGATGATTCTTTCTAAGATTTGCTTTATAAAAGGATCGTTTATCATCTGTTGATGTCTGCGATAATTGGCCACTGCCGCCCATTCACTTGCAATATCGGCAGTCAACCTATCGCAAAGAGCCGTTCCGTAAAATACAAAGGCAGCATCCCAATACCTTTCACTCTCATTTTTTTCTATGGTTCTATAGCGTGGATCCACCCCCAGTAGTAAAATGGTTTCAGCAAGTATCTCCAGGTGATGCATTTCCACTAATGCTATACAGGACAGCAAATCCGCTACTTCTTCGTATTCCGGCTCCAGCACAAAATGATGGTATGTGTATTGGTTTATAGCCGATAGTTCACTGACCTGCCCCGCATAATCCTCCAACAGCAGCCTGGCGTAATAAGGATTCTGCCCTGCCACCCGAATTTCCGGGTA
>DUNY01000188.1 GCA_012839145.1 Thermoanaerobacterales bacterium | reverse complement strand
GTCCAACCGTATGTATAACATATTTTGCTGGCAGTTTATACCCTTTTGTGATTTTTGCTTTTCCGGATTCACAGCCGTTTAATTTACGACATTCCTCAAGCAGCTCCGGCCCGGCTGCACGGTGTATAGCGCCGTCCACTCCACCACCGCCAAGCAGTGTGCTATTTGCCGCATTCACGATGGCATCCACATTTACCTTTGTAATGTCACCCAAAACAATATCAATACGTTTCAAGAAAACCACCTCTTTCCATAATGATATTTATTCCAATAACAATATTCGGTATCACTTTGTATCAATGGTTAATGTGTAAGTTAAACTTCATTCTTGCTTATGCAGTCTAAAGCCACTGATGTTTTTGTAGGGAATGGTCAAGACCGTTCCGCCCACTTTGCACAACAACGGATGAGGTTTCACTGAAATTTGATAATTAGTGAATAATTCGGAACCGTCACTAATTATTCACACTTTTCAATGTAGACGTTTAACTGCATATTTTTTCATGCAAGAAGTGCAGCAGCGGTCAGTGCTAAACCTGTAATTTGATAAACTTGTATGGTTTTTGCATTAGCTTCCATGAGCCTTGGTATGTCATTATAGTAATTTTTAGCAACAATCACTGAGCGCTTTGCTGCCGGAACACTTAAAAGAGCTGTCAGCAATAATAGATTTCCTGTAAATAAAACTAATACAAACAAAGATGCATAAGCCAGGACATACAGCAGAATATAGACCTTAATCCCCTTTTCCTTTCCGATTCTTACAACCCAATTTTTTTTATTCCCTTTAGCATCAGCCTCATAGTCAGGATATTGGTTGATCCATACTACATTAGTTATCAAAAAACCGATTACCAGAGAAACTATTAGTGCTTCCAAACTAAAGGTATGAGTTTGTACCATATAAGTCCCCAATAAAACTAAAGGCCCATAGGTTAAACCAATTGCCAGCTCCCCTATCCCCCTATAGCAAAACTTAAATGGCGGCAGACTGTAGAATATTGATATTAAAAAACCTGCAATGCCGATCCATAAAACCTTCGGCTCTCTTGCGAAGACAATATATAGCCCAATAACAGCGGCAGAAAACATGGTAACTACTGCTATTACCTTAGTTTCCTTTAAGGTAAGTAACCCATCAACTATGGTCTTCTTCCCACCGCTAAAAGGTGTTCTCTTGTCAGGAGTAACAAACCGATCTACTCCCGATTTATAGTCAACCACCTCATTTATGGCATTTTTACCGGTCTCAATTAAGTAAACACCGAAAAGGCTCCACAAAAGCCAGTATAAATCGATAAAGCCCAATGTTCTATATGCCATTGCTGCGCCTACAATCATAGGAACGGTAGATGCAATGCATAGTTTAGGATCAGCCAAACGCCAAATGCCTTGCAATGTTCTTGAAAAGCTATTTGCCATAAAAATTTCACTCTCCAAATGGTAAATAAAGTAATAGAAATTATCTAATAACTATGTTTTCCTTACCACTAGAGCATAATTATAACTATATTATACCAAATTTCTTAATAAAAATAAAAATACCTTGTGTGTTGCTGTAAATAATATGCAAATTGATAGCAATAGTGTAAAATTGTTGTGGAATATTTATAACAAAATATCTTCCCCTTTTTTTGATGAGAACGACCCCTACTGCACACCCATTCTTAGTACAGCCTTAAGCGCTGTTGATCGTTGCTTTGCATAAATACGTATAATATGGTATAATTTATATTAATTCCTAAAGCATGGTGAGCTTAGGAGTTTTTATATGTACATTTAAAAAATAATATAAAGGGGTGGTATAAGATTGAAAGTAGGAGTATTTTGGCGC
>DUNY01000393.1 GCA_012839145.1 Thermoanaerobacterales bacterium | reverse complement strand
GATAAGATCATTTGTTGCTTCGGCCGTAGCTACATTACCTGCTATTACCTGTAGGCCCGGATACCTTTCCTTAATTCTGAACACTGCTTCAATGACACCCTTAGAGTGACCATGGGCAGTATCTACAACCACTACGTCCACATTTGCGTTTACTAACGCCTTCAAGCGATCTTCCATATCCCTGGTAACCCCTACCGCTGCACCTGCCAGTAAACGTCCCTTCTGATCCTTTGCAGAATTAGGATATTTAATGGCCTTTTCAATGTCTTTAATGGTAATTAAGCCTTTTAAATTAAAATGTTCATCAACGATAGGCAGCTTTTCAATCTTATGCTTTTTTAAGATTTTCATTGCATCATTTAGATTTGTCCCTTCGGGTGCCGTCACCAAGTTTTCTTTGGTCATAACGTCTTTGATTTTTTTACCTGTATCATCTTCAAAGCGTAGGTCCCTATTGGTAAGAATACCTACCAACTTAGTTCCCTCAGTAATGGGAACCCCTGATATTCTGTACCGCTCCATAAGTTCTAACGCGTCTCCAACAAGATGTTCCGGCGATAAATAAAAGGGGTCAACTATTACACCGTGTTCTGACCGCTTAACCTTGTCCACTTCCAAAGCCTGCCGATCTATGGACATGTTCTTATGGATAATCCCAATACCGCCTTCTCTGGCTATGGCAATGGCAAGCCGGGCTTCGGTTACCGTATCCATTCCCGCACTTATAATCGGAATTTTTAGTTTAATTCTATTGGTTAACCTGGTAGTAATGTCTACGTCCTTGGGTAGTATCTCCGATTTTGAAGGCATTACCAGGACGTCGTCAAAACTTAAACCCTCCTTGCAAAATTTGTCCAAAAAATCGCCCCCAATTAATTTTGCTACAATTATTATTCCAAAGTTTATCAAAGTTTAATATTAGTGTCAACAACATCAAAGCAAATCTAATCAATGTGTCGACAGTTAAAAAGTTCCTCTATCAATATAAACAGTTTTTAAACAATGTTAGAGTAAAATTATAGTATGTAAATCAAAAAAGGGCATCCTTCAGACAGAGCAGCCCGGAACATGCACATCCTGTATAATAATACAGGCCTTGATTGGCATGTTAAATGTTGGTATAATAATATCATAATAAAGGGGAGTAGATTAGGCTTTTGCATTTTAAGCTTGACATACTGGCAGTATTTTGCCTAGGCTTTCACCGCTGTTCGGAAATGAAACCTTTATTTCGGGTGTTGATTATCCGGAATAAAGGTCTTTATTTTTAACAAAAGAGGGAACTATAGAATAAAAGTAGAAGCTATACCTGTATATTCTGCGGATTACTGTACTGCACTAATATGATTTTATGGGCCTTATGTGATTCATTCCAGCAGCTTAATTTTTTCATCGTAGTCAAAATTTATTTTTAAATAAAAGTAGAGGTGTATCTTGTGGACATAAAACTTTTTTTAATGGCTTTTGGAATGTTATTTTTGGCAGAACTGGGAGACAAAACTCAGCTGGCCGTATTTACCCTAGTAACACAGTATAAAAAACCTCTGCCAATATTTCTTGGAGCTTCACTTGCACTTGTTCTTGTTACACTCATCGGCACCCTGTTTGGAGAAGTGGTATCACGTTATGTGCCTCCGGTATACCTTAAGCTGGCAGCAGGAATACTTTTTGTAGGCATAGGTATCTTTGTTCTTATTGAAGCAGTGCCGGATGTACTGCATCAGCTTGGACAAGGATAGACTAATTACTTGATTTCAGTGTGTAAACTCTTCTGGCAAACAATCCCTTTTAAGCAAGATCATTGTTACTTTTAGCTTGAAACAAACTTAGCAAGGGCAGCAGAACGCACGCTGACGGACACTGAACAGGATGCCGAATTGCCCGTGAATCCCTGAGTAGTGCAGGATTAAGCTAAAAGCAACAGGTCTTGCTTTAGGGAGAGGGCCGTAGTCTTTGTCGAGGTGGCTTTTCACACTGAAATCTTACTAAAGGTATTATAAAGGAGATTGTTGTGACGATTTCTGTTACAACAGTCTCCTTGTTATTGTACATTTTATGTAAGATTAAGTTTGCATTGACAAATGCAATTTAAGATGATTTAATTAAAGGCGGACATTTTCATTGATACACATAATATTGTTCGTATTACACAATATGCTAATTGAGGAGGATATAAAATATGTTTTCTTTCGGTTCTCTTATGATTGTATTCAGCCTGGTGCTTATGGGTTTAATCACGTGGCTGGGATACCGCTTCAGCAAGAGTAAAATGTTGGATAATGACTCTTACTTTTCCGCCGGCAGAAACATTACCACCGCCTTTATGACTGCTACATTTATTGCTTACGCAGTAGGTACCGGTCTTATTTTCTCCCCAGGGGAAATGGCTTATTATGAAGGTCTTACAGCAATGATCGGTTATGGACTTGCCATATCCCTATCATATATCGCGTTTTTGCCGGTTTCAGGCCGTATTAAAGAATTGATTCCATCAGGTAACACCATCGGAGAATATGCCAAAGTCAGATATGGAAATATAATGTATGTTGTAGTTCTGTTTGTCACCATTGTATACATGTTCTGTCTATTGGCTGCAAATCTTATAGGCGTTGGTATAGCTTTTAACTACATTGGTCACATACCTCTGTATATAGGCGTATTAATTATCGGCGTACCTGTTATTATTTACACAACTTACGGTGGATTAGGTGCTGCCATTTTCACTAACGGATTGCAGGCAATTCTTATAACACCTATGCTGTTTATAACCGCAATTATAGCCTTTAAAAATTCCGGTGGGCCTGCAGCCATATATGACGGAATACTGAAGCATTCCCCGGAGTTCCTTAAAGTCTTTCATCCTACAGGATTGGAATTTGCTCTAATGATTATTATAGCCGTATCTGCGGCGGAACTGCTTAATCAAGCCCTTTGGCAGCGGGTATATTCTGCCAAAGATATCAAAGTAGTGAAAAAGGGATTGCTTAGCGCATCCTTTATGACTTTTCCCATGACAATCATCGCAGCATCTTTTGGGCTAATGGCTGTAGCCTATAATATGGAATTGCCCCATCCATCTATTGCCACTGCATTAATGGCTGATTACCTTTTACCACCATGGGCATCAATGATTTTTATGATGATAATCGTTCTTGCTGCAACTTCAACAGCTTCTGACGCTCTGGCTGCTTTTTCATCTATAGCCTCTCTGGATATTATTAAGAGCCTTTTGCCGGATCTAGCCCCGGAAAAGGCAGTATTCGTAGCTAGGATTGCAACTATTGTATTCGGAGCAGGCGCTATGCTAGTGGCCTTTAAAGCGCCGTCAATACTGTTTTTATTATTAATAGCAGACTTGGTAGCTGCTGCAGCTGTTATTCCCGTAATAGCAGGACTATTCAGCCCCAATATTAGTGGAAAAGCTGCTGCTGCAGGGACTGTCTTGGGACTTTTAAGCGGCCTTCCCCTATTTCTTAATAACCAAAACTTATTAAGTTTTGTAACTGCGATTATAGTATCTACCGGCGTTGTATTTATTTCCGCCAGGGTATCGCCTGCCAACTTTGATTTTAACAAACTAAGGGAACATATAAAAACCATTGACTAGTATGGAGGGATTGATATGACTTATTCCGAGACTTTTTTTGCCATCCTTATGTGGATATGTTTAGCTGGTTTAATGCTAGATTTTGGTTTTCAACTTTGGTATAACATAGTGGATTTTAAAAACAAGACTTTATGGTAAAAGTAACGAGGAGTGAAGGATATGAATCGCAATGAAGCTAGAAAAAAAATTTGGGAAGAGTTAAAAAAAGTAGCAAAACCTGATTCAAGATTTCATTGGGATTTTGCTGAGTTTATCGCTGATTATGAGGGCAGCGACAAAGGAGCTCAATTAATTAGAGACTTGGAAGTTTACAAAAAAGCTCAGGTTATATTTATAACTCCCGATAACAACATGGAAAAACTACGGGAATTTACTCTGAAAGATAAAAAAACCTTGCTTACTACTACTTATGGCATAAACAGGGGATTTCAGGTGATCCATCCCGGAGATGTTCCCGAGGGCAAAGAAGAGCTGGCCACAACTTTGGACGGTATGGAAAAATTCATGAAACCAATTTCTTTAAAAGAAATAAAGGAAAAGCTGGAGAAAGTGGATATGCTAGTGACAGGAGCTTCTGCAATCACACCTTCAGGAATTCGCTTTGGCAAGGGACATGGCTATTTTGACCTGGAATGGGCAATGCTATGGGAAACTCAGGTAGTAGATCTTAAAACACCAGTCATCGCTGTAGGCCATGACTGCCAAGTAGTTGACATGGAGATAGAAACTACCCCTTATGATACCATCGTAGATTATATTGTAACACCTACTAAAGTGATGAATGTCAATTCTCAGCTTTCTAAACCTACATCAGGTGTTATATGGGATAAACTGGAGAAGGGTATGATCGAAAATATTCCTCCACTACAGGAATTATATGACTTAAAACGACAATAAAAAATATATGAGATTGATATGGGCAAAAGGGGCTTTCAAAAGCTCCTTTTTTATTGTGGATTTTCTGACCCTTCATCTTTCATATATTTTTTTGCAATACCTGTCACCATCAAAGCTATAGCACCATTGCCTGTAACATTGCACGCTGTTCCGAAGCTGTCTTGTAGTGCAAAAATTGAAAGCACCATTGCAACACCTGCCTGGTCAAAACCTAACACACTTGTTATAAGTCCTAATGATGCCATTACTGTTCCACCTGGTACGCCCGGTGCTGCAACACCGAATAAGTCCAATAAAAATATAAATGTTATCATTTGTGTAAGAGAAGGCATTGTGCCATATAGTATTTGGGAGGCAGCCATTACAAAGAAGGTTTCTGTCAATACTGAGCCACATAGGTGAGCAGCATTGCAAATTGGTATGACAAAATCTCAATATGGATATGGCCTTTTGTTTATCAAAAATCTGATAAACAAAAGGCCCCCGCATCACCAGCTATTCTATTGATTTTCGGTCAGCAATATATACTGTTTGAACATGGGCTCTACAAAAGCATAGCTGCCCTTTTCTTTTTTTTCAATGATTGCTTTAGATATTAAAAAATCTATTGCTCGCTTAGCAGCGTTTGGGTGGACATTTTCAGGGTATACATTTTTACCTGCTGCCAATTGGTATAGCACTCGTCTGGCATGCAGGCGGTTTCCAATATCATCTAGGACTGTATCAAAAATTGGTGCAAGGGCTATCATTGCCCTATCATATCCCAGCTCTGTATACTCTAAGGTTACGGTATTGCTGTTGGTTTCCAATAAGGCATAATAAATTTCGGAACAAAGAAACATAGTATCCTGGGGATGTCCCCCTGATAATTTTACTATCTCTTTGGCTACAGATTTTTTTATACTGATATCTCTTGAATTGAACTTTTCAATAATATAAGGTACCCATTCCGCGTCTGTTATATTAGGAATCGGTAACATGGTCGCAAAGCGATAAAAAGCTTCTTTTCTATCGCTAAAAAGTGTATTCATCATACCTTCTTTGGACCCTAAAAACAAATAACTAACCTGTGTTTGAATCTGGAAATGTGAACGCATATGTTTAAAAATGTCCGGTCCTGCAACTCTTGCAGTATCTTGAAACTCATCAAACATAACTACCATATGCTTTTTATCCTTTTCAGTTAAAATACCTGGCAGCTGTAATGCAAAGTCCAATAACTCATCATCAGATTTTTTTGCATAACCTAAAGATATTTCCAAGTCTTTCAATTTTATAGCAAATTTAGCTCCACTTGTTAATATTTTTGTTTTATCCTGCATTAACTTTAAAGTCTTACTTATTCCTGTTCGATTCTCTAAACAAGCGTCAATAAGTCCGGTAGCAAAATCTTTCTTAGATGAAAATCTGAAAAAATCCACTGATGCCGTATAACTTCCATCTTCTTTAACTCTCCTTAAAACCTCATAAGCAAGCGATGTCTTTCCTATTCGACGGGGACCTGTAAGCATAACATTTTGCCCTTCTAAAAGGCGGTTCACAAGAGAATCAACGAATCCTTTCCTGCCAACCAAATCTCTTTCTGGTACCGGACCACCGAGAGGAAATAATCCTCTATACATAAAATACCTCCTATTTACCACATCACAACTTTAGTGATATTATATCACGTTTTTTGTGATATAATAATGGCAAGTCGAAATAAAACTATAATAATTTCGCTCATTTCCCTTTTCGTATTTGAAAAAGTTTATGATATAAAATGAATACTCCTTTTGCCTTCAATGATGAATATTTTAGAACCGTCCCCGATTATTCATTATCTGCTATAATCTTTTTCCCTTCCTTGAGGCCAGATAGTTGCGGATTTAGGATGATTAGGTCCCCTGGTACAAGTCCCTTTTCTATAACTACGTGACTGTCGTTTTCAAAGCCGGTTTCAACTGGCTGTATTTTGGCTCTGCCGTCTTCTACCTTCCATAGAGCTTCACCTTTTTCATAAGGAAACAGAGCAGTTTTGGGCACAGCCAAGACACCTTCTCTTTTATCTGTGGTAAATTCCACATCTAACACTGTTCCCGGGAATAAGTGAAGGTTTTTCGGAACCTCAGGCTTTACTGTAACCTTAATGCGCTGTTCCTCAAGACCTAAAGGAGATATTCTTTCTACAGCAGTTGGTGCAATCTTCTCCACAATACCATCAAAAACCACATCTTCTCCCTTCCTGCCCTGAACTATTTTTACCTTCATACCCTCTATGACACTTGAGGCTGATTCAGCAGGAATAAAAGTCTCCACATTGTACTCATCCTCTTGAAAAGTGTTCATAAGTGGAGAGCCTGGATTTATTAAATCACCTTTTTTTACTGAAAGATTTGCCACAACACCGGCTATCTGAGAAGTAATGCGACTTTTTTCGATTCGGTAGTTGATGAGATCTATTTGGGACTGTAGAGCCTCGGCTCTTCCGGAATAAAACTGCAGAGAGCCACCGGTGGGATCGGAAGACTCATAAAGAAGTGCCAATGCCTCCTGCTGCCGTTTGAGATTGATTTTGGCCGTTTCCATCATATTTTTCGCATCTTCATATTCCT
>DUNY01000379.1 GCA_012839145.1 Thermoanaerobacterales bacterium | reverse complement strand
GTAGGGTTGATGCCAACCTCTATTTCAGTATAAGTGGACATTGGAGAACCAATGGTTTTTGCTACCAGTTTTTCACCGGCTTTCGCTGTGCCGCCAACAATTAACCCTTTTTTCCCATCTAGCTTTATATTCTTTCCGGCTAAAAGGCAGCTTTGCATAGAAGCTTCGGCTATATTTATATTTTCACCGGCTTCAACTGTTGCATTTTCAATATATCTTACTTTAAAATCACGTCCCGCCTTTATAATGCCTTTTCCCTGCCCCTGAATCCCTCTGTTAATTATAACATCACCCTCTGCCACAATTTCTGCGGCTTCTACAATTCCGTTAACTTGTAAGTCCCCATTTGCGTTAATGGTAAATCCGCTTTTTACGTTTCCCTGAACTATAACACTACCCAAAAAATTGATATTGCCGGTGGCGGGTCCTACATCCCCTTTGATTTCCAAAATGGGTAACACACTGAGTTTTTTGTCATATATAATCGGTTGGCCATCAATCTCTGCATACATCTTATAACCGTCTTCCGATGCAATCACGTTTTTCCCTATACGTACCCTTGCCTCTTTCCCGTCCTTTGCAGGTATTGTTTTTCCCGTTACAGTTTTACCTGGAATGCCCATTGTAGGCGGAATTATTTCTGCCAGCAAATCCCCCTTTTTTACATTTATCACCAAACCCAAGTTGTGATAATCGGCGGTTCCATCTTCTAACATTCTGGGTTTTAGATCTCTATTGGTATCAAAGTGGTATTCTATACGACCATTTTCACCGTTAACGGGTAATAATCCGGAAGCAACATGAACTGATGTGTTAAATATTTGCATCGCAACAATTTCTTTGATTTTATTATCGTCAATACCGTATTCTACTCCCTTTGTTACCAGTTCTTCCTTTATATTTTCAATTGTAAGCATTTTACCACCTTTAGGTGGAATTAAAAATACAGTGGCTCCCATTTCATTTTTACTGATATCAATCTTTAATTTTGCATCTTCAATAATATTTTTCTCTTCACTCTGGCCAGACTTTGGAGCAAAAGTTTTCCCTTTTTCTAATTCATCTTTGGTATTGTCGACACTTGTTTTATCAATAGCCCATTTTAATATTCTTCTAATTTGCTTTTCTTTATTGTTCTCCAAATTTTCACCTTCCCCTGTCACAAACTCGCCCTTTTTCTACTTAAATGCCCCCTTAATCTCAAGATAGCCTTAGTGTGAAGTTGTGAAATCCTTCCCTGAGAAAGCTCTAAAACCTCAGCTATTTCCTTAAAATTTAATCCTTCATAATAATAAAGAGTTATGACAACTTTTTCCTGAGAGGGAAGTTTATTTATGGCATTTCCCAGAATCTCTTTTACTTCTTTTTTTTCAGCTTGGACATCAGGTTGATTAGAAGACTGACCGGTATCTTCATGGCCTAATAAATCTTCAAAAGGCAGAATACCATAAAAGGTTGCCATTTCTGTATATATCTCATGAAGTTCCTTTAATGTGATGTTAAGATAGTTACAAATATCCTTATCATCAACTGATCGTGCTAAAAGCTGCTCCAATTCCGAAAATGCTTTCTGAAGTGTCTTTACTTTTTTTCTGATTCCTTGTGGAACCCAATCTATTTTTCTTAATTCATCTATGATTGAACCTTTAATTCGGGCATAAGCATACGTTTCAAACTTAATTCCCTTTTTTGCATCATACCTTTCCACAGCCTGCATTAATCCGAAGATACCGTAGCTTATTAAATCTTCATATTCTAAGTAAGG
>DUNY01000412.1 GCA_012839145.1 Thermoanaerobacterales bacterium | reverse complement strand
CCTTGCCTTTAAAACTAAAGAAATTACAATCAAAATTATTCCCACTATAAATAATCCTAAATACATAAATAACTGAAAAGGCCCTCCTCCAAAATGGCCAAATGGATATGGACCGTTTATGATCCATATATACCTTTCATAACTGCCATGAATAAACCAAAACAGTACTGAAGGGCTAATTATTAAAATGAATCCTATTCCCAAAAACAAATCTGATATATACTCTTTTACAGTTCTGCCCATTTTTACTTTTCCTCTTTTGAGTATTCTAAGATATCACCAGGTTGGCAGTCCAATGCCTCACATATTTTCTCTAGCGTAGAAAATCGAATGGCCTTTGCTTTCCCATTTTTCAATATAGAAATGTTAGACATTGTGATCCCTACCTTCTCAGACAGCTCTGTCACGCTCATTTTGCGCTTGGCTAAAATAACATCTAAATTTACTATTATAGGCATCAAATCACCCTCATATTGTCAAATCGTTTTCTTCTTTTAGTTCCCTTGCTTTTTCCACTAGATGAGAAAGGGTTGCAGCCATAACGGCAATTGAAATTCCAACGAAAATTATAAATAATATCATTAGCAATATGCTGGGATGCAGTAAGTTTAAAACAAGGAGAATTATCATGGCTGCCAAGTAAAGTATACACTCTAGCAAGGCCAACTTGCTTATCTCCTTTAGTCTCTGGACATTTTCTCGGCTAAATGAATTATCATTTGCAAATTCCCCACATATGAGCCATCCCTTGTAAAGGGCAATGTAAAAAGGCACTCCAGTAGCCCAAATAAAAATCAAGCAGGGCCAAAACATATAGCTGAATTCTGGATACATAAACTTCATCTCGAGGCCTAAAAGAGGAGCAACAACAAAACATAAGAACAAACCTATTAGACCAGTAAGAACAGTGACAATTTTAAGCCATTTAGTTAATTCCTTTCGTTCCATTTCATCATCTCCTTAACCAACATTATAATGATTTTTGTGTGTATTGTAATATATTTTTATTAAAATATGATTAAAATTTATTGTTTTTCGATATAATATCTTTTTGATTAAATGTGTGTGAATTTTTTGTACACGTCCCCAAATATTCATTGATATCTTTTTGGCCCAAAATGATATAATATACAATAATGCCTTCTGTTACTTTAATTAATGAAATTTTTGGGAGGTGAAAGCTATGGGGAACACAGCTGCATTCTTTGATATTGACGGCACGCTGTTTAGAAATTCTCTTATGATTGAGCATTTTAAAAAAATGATAAGATATGAAGTGATAGATCCTGCTCTTTGGTACAACCGTCTTAAGGATTCCTATTCTGAATGGGAAAAGCGATACGGGTATTTTGATGATTACATGGATGAATTGGTAGAAGTCTATGTTAAGGAGCTTAAAGGAATAAACAAGGCCTACATAGAGTTTATAGCCAGCCAGGTAATAAATATAAATTGGGATAAGGTTTACAGATATACCCGGGCCAGAATTAAGTGGCACAAAGAACAAGGACATATGATATTTTTTATATCCGGTGCTCCCGACTTTTTAGTGGAGAAGATGGCCGATAAATATCAAGTTACAGCATACAAAGCTACTGAGTACATTGTAGATGAAAATAATAATTTCACCGGAGAAGTGGTCCGAATGTGGGATTCGGAGAATAAGCAAAAAGCTATTAGCCAATTGGTAAATCGATTTGCTGTAGACCTAGATGCAAGTTATTCCTATGGTGATACTACCGGGGATCTGTCCATGTTGAAAATTGTAGGTCATCCCGTGGCCGTAAATCCAATTAAAAAGCTGTTAGTAGCTATAAAACAAGATGAAGAATTGTATGATAAAACAACGATAGTTGTAGAGAGAAAAGATTTAATCTATAAATTAAGCCCTGCTGTAGAGCTTATAGAGCTTTGAACTAGAGGGGGATGCCTGGAAAATAAATACTCAGCAAATAATTAGGTACGGGTACATTTTATTCACTATGTAAAAGTTACTATCACGATTTCCGGCCCGTTAAATATTCTAATGGGTATTATGCTGTTGCCCAGACCTCTGCTTACAATCATCGTTGATTGATTTTGTGTGTAGACACCGCTTGTGAACTTTGGAAATAGGCCTTGACCCGGTGCTACTAATCCTCCAATAAAAGGTAGCCTAAATTGCCCTCCATGGGCATGTCCGGAAAAAAATAAGGTCTATATTCTTATCTGCGTATAGATCAAAAAGTTCAGGTCTATGTGAAAGCAAAATTTGAAAAACAGAATGATCTGATAGGCCTTTGAGATGTTCTTTCAATTTGGATGAATTTGTTCCATCTATATAACTAGATGTCAAAAAATCCGGGTCAGATAAACCTAATATTTCTATTTTCCCTTTGCCTTTAAACAATGTTGCTTTTGTATCATCAAGTATTTGTACACCAGAACTTAATAGCTTATTACTGATATTCTTATAATCGCCCGACCATGCCTCGTGATTTCCGGAAACATAGTAAACCGGAGCGATTTTCATTGCCCCATTTATAAATACTATGGCAGTTCCCAAATCATATTTTCTTCTGTCAATCAGATCTCCTGTAACAACAATTATGTCAGGTAACACTGCTTGTATTTTTCTTAATAAACGTTCCTGATTTTGGCCAAATTGTTTATTATGTAACCACGGATGTGTTATCCTTCTCGTTTTTCAAACCTATATAGTCAGCTTCTTTTATGTTTAGCTGTTTGCTGCCACAGGCTGTAAGCAACAACGCCATACAGACTACCGCAAGAAGTGCTATGATTTTCTTCATGTTTAACCTCCATTCAAATTCCGATTTATCGGGTTGTTTATAACAATATATCGCAATATTCTACAAAAGCGGCTTTATTTTCTCATCATCATTATTCAATAAATTACATTAATAAAAGAAAAGAAGATACTTTGTATCAATGTAAAAGTTTTCATCTAAAAGCATTGCAACTACTCCTAAAGTAATGTAGATAAATGAATAATTTGGATCCGTCCCGACGTACCAAGATGCAATTCTTTAAATGTATCTTAGTATTCCATATGATATATATAATGCATTAGATTACACTGATAACCTTACTCGTTAAAGAAAGTCAACATATGATTATTCCCGTTTTTATCTATAAGTTCGACACCTATTAAAAGTTTCATTGCATCGATTTCTTCCTTGCTTTTCCCTTCAGTGTTAAAAATTAAAGATCCTTTTATCTCCATGTATGGCTTCTTTTCCCCTTTAATTTGGTTTATATGAGGACCCCGTTCTGAAAGTAAATGTATGTATTCCGGATTGATGATTAATTGCTCAGCATCAATATTTTCAATATCATTTGCTTCACCACTGATGACTATGTCATAGGAAACCTCTGTTTTATATAAGTTATCTTTTTCAACACCTCCGTATGAAATGGAAGCATTCATACTATAGGGTCCGTCACTGTTGGACTTAGCAGACGAGCATCCTGCTAAACCGACTATTAACAATATAGAAGTCAGTATTAAAACAATTTTTTTCATTAAACCATCCATCCTTCTTGCACAAAATATAAAGTTGAGGCTTTGAAGTTGGTTTCCCTGCCTCAATCAACACTTTGCTGCCTAACATAAAAAGGCTTTCAGCGAACATCAGCAGGCCTGTTCCTATAAGCAACCATTCTATTTTAATGAAATCGGCGATGGGGCCATACACAAGCATTGCCAAGGGCATAATTGAACTTGATATCATACTCAAAACACCAAATACTCTGCCTAAAAAATCCTGCTCGACTTATAATTCTTGATATAATTGATGCCTTCGCGCATATCTCCAAAATAGGTAATTCTTTGTTTCTTAAGGGCCTTTGTATGAACAGGCACATGTAAAAACAAAAGTAATATTAAAACTGCAACGGCTGCTGTGATAACATCGATAAAAAATATTACTTCAATCCTAGCCATAGTTAGCAATGCCCCGCTAAGCACAGGGGACACAAGAGCCACCATTGATTGAATGCTGCTGTTTGTTCCATTTACCTTGGTAAGCTTATCCTTCGGCACAAGTTGCGGAAGAATAGCTCCTATGGCCGGCATTTGAATCCCCGACCCCAATGCCCTTATAGCAGATACCATGAAGAGTAACCATACTGCATCGTATCCTGAAAAAAACAGCATAGCTAAAATAAGCGTTGCTATTGCTATCATGGAATCTGACAAAGCAATGATAACTTTTCTGTTATATCGGTCAGCCCATACTCCTGCAAAGGGAGAAATAAAAAAAGTGGGCAAAAAGCCGCATATAATAGATATGGTCAGCATTATACCGGATTTT
>DUNY01000221.1 GCA_012839145.1 Thermoanaerobacterales bacterium | reverse complement strand
AGACCTATTTCGTTATTTAAATTTCCAGGGGTCTTTAATACTTTAAACCGTGTTTTTAATATTTCGGCAATCATTTCCTTAGTAGTTGTTTTCCCAACACTGCCTGTAACAGCAACAAACGGAATGTCAAAAAGTTTCCGGTAATATGCGGCAAGACCAAGTAAAGCAGACTGGGTGTTTTTTACATAAATAATGTTTTTTCCTGATAAACCTTCCACTTTCATCTTCTTATTCCTGTCGCAAAGGGTTGCCGCAGCGCCTTTTTCAAAAGCTTGACTTATAAAATCATGACCGTCAAAATTCGGGCCCGTCAAAGGTATAAATAAATCTCCTTTGTTAATTTTCCTTGAATCGGTAGAAACTCCGGTTATTAATATTTCAAATCCTTTATTCGAATAAACACCTTTGGTGGCTTCTATAACTTCTTTAATAGTCAATGTCCTCATTTAACGGTCCCCCATTACTCAAATACTCCCTTGCAACCTCTTTATCGTCAAAATGAATTATTTTTTCCCCAATTACCTGGTATTTTTCATGACCTTTGCCCGCTATTAAAACAGCATCACCTTTTCGAGCCATGGATATAGCTTTCTTTATGGCCTTTCTGCGGTCGGTTATTTTTTCATAATTATTTCCTTTTATTCCACTTTCTATTTGTTCAATAATACTTGTAGGATCTTCACTGCGTGGATTGTCCGATGTTATAATTGTATAATCCGAAAGCTCAGAGGCTATTTTCCCCATGATTGGCCTTTTCCCCTTGTCTCTGTCACCGCCACAACCAAAAACAGTAATGATTCTCCCCTTGCAAAATTCTCTGATTGTAGATAAGACATTTTTTAAACCATCGGGTTTATGGGCATAATCCACTATTACAATAATATCTCGGTTGTTTTCAATAAGTTCAAATCTGCCGGGAACTCCTCTTACGGTTTTGAGAGCATTTATAAGACCTTCTGTGGGGAAACCAAGAGCGACGCCTGTGGCCAATGCAGCCAACGAATTATAGACACTGAATAATCCGGGAACTTTATAAAAAACCGGATATCTTTTATTTTCAAAAACAAGGTCATAAAATACCCCTTTTCCAGATACTCGAATATTTTTAGCCATTAAGTCGGCATTGTTTTTAATACCGTAGGTCCATGCAGGAATATCCACTGTTCTAAGTAACCTTTCACCGCTTTTATCATCAATATTAATCACAGCTCGTTTGGATTGTTCAAAAAGTTTTTGCTTTGAGCAAAAATAATCTTCAAATGTCTTATGGAAATCCAAGTGGTCCTGAGTCAAGTTGGTAAAAACCCCCACCTCACATTTCAAACCTTCCACCCGATGAAGTTTTAATGAATGTGAAGATACTTCCATAACTGCATAATCAAGATTTTGATTAACCATTTCCAAAAAAAGCTCGTTTAACCTCAAAGGTCCGGGTGTGGTATAGGATGCCGGTAGTTTCCTTCCGTTTATTACATTTCCTATGGTACCTATCAGACCGGAACGAGCACCAGCTTCTTCTAACATAGCCCGTATGAGGTAGGTTATAGTGGTTTTCCCGCTGGTTCCCGTAATCCCTATTATTTTCAATTTGTCACCGGGATATCCGTAGAACCATGCAGAACTCCACGCTAGAGCCTTTCGACTGTCTTTAACTCTTATATATGTTTTACCTCCAAGGTCCATGGTTTTTTCTCCAATTACAACCTCGGCTCCCTGGCTAAGGGCATCAGCAATAAAATCATGCCCATCGTGGGTATCCCCTGATACCGCCACAAAAAGCGCTCCTTTTTTTACTTTTCTCGAATCATCTGCCACTGAGTTGACATCTGCTTCTTGAGTGCCGGTCACAGATATAATCCCAGGCATTATTCTTATCAATTCCTTTACATTCATCAAAAATCCCTCTTCTAGCTAATTTATACCATCTTTTAATATATAAACAAACTGATACAAGTAGTATTAAAAATGGTTATCACTTGCTATTATGGCTTTTGGGAGAATTCTACCCTCACGGCGGTGCCCAAGCCAACTTCCACTTCCGGAGGAGGATTTTGTTTAGTGGCATAGCCGCTGCCGATTATTTCTATGTTTAAACCAATGGCATTTATTATATCTGTAGACTCTTTAACAGTTCTGCCTTTTAAATTAGGGATTGTCACAGGATCCTTGTTTGTACGGGAATCAGACACCTTTAAAATAACTGTCGAATTCCTTCTTACTTCTGCTCCGGGTAATGGTACCTGCTCAGTAACTACATAGCCTTCCCCTTCAACTCGGACAGATAAGCCGTTTTGTAACAGTATTTTTTTTGCATCTTCTATATACAAGTTACGTAGGTCCGGCACCTTGATATTGTTATCATTTTCTTCTGTGGAAGCAATTTTAGGTTCTATACCCAGGTAGTTCAGTGAATCTTCCATAACCTTTTGAAAAACAGGTCCTGCAATAGTTCCGCCATAAATAAGACCTCCTGACGGTTCATCGATGATTACCAGAATAGCCAGTTTCGGATCATCAGCAGGAGCAAAACCCATGTATGAAACCACATATTTCCCCGGAACATATTTTTCTGCGGTTCCGGTCTTACCTGCTACTTTATACCCTTCTATCTTACCTCTTCCACCAGTTCCGTTCGTAACAACACTTTCCAGTATTTTTTTCATCTCTTGGGCAGTTTCATGAGAAATTACCTGCCGTAAAGAACCGGGAGAAAACTCGTGGATGGTTTTTCCGTCTTTATCTATAATTGCCTTGGCCACATGAGGTTGAACAAGTTTACCGTCATTGGCTATAGTAGCAAGGGACGACATGAGTTGAACAGGTGTCACTGAAATCCCCTGACCAAAGGAAATAGTAGCTAGTTCCACAGGGCCTACTTTTGAAGGTTCCAGAATTCCCCGAGCTTCTCCGGGCAAGTCAATCCCTGTGGTTTCACCGAAGCCAAACCCTTTTATATATTTTATGAATCTATCTTTACCTAATTTTATCGCCAAATCTACAAAACCCGGATTACATGAGTTCTCAACTATCTGAATAAAGGTCTGACTGCCATGGCCCCCATGGTACCAGCAGCCTATTCTCACCCCTGAAACCATAGCATACCCAGGATCGTAAAACTGATCCTCCGGCCGTGCCACCCCTTCCTCTAAAGCTGCCGATGCAGTAACAATTTTAAAGGTGGAACCCGGTTCGTAAACATCTGATACGGCAGCGTTTCTCCAAAGCTGTTGTTGAAAATTACTATAATTATTTGGATCATAATCTGGTTTATTTGTCAAAGCCAAAATCTCCCCGCTCTTGGGATCCATAACGATGACAGTTCCTTTTTTAGCTTTATGCTCTACTAAAGCTCTCTCTAATTCTCTCTCAGCAATATGCTGTATAATTTTATCTATAGTAAGAACTAAATCCAAGCCATCTTCCGGTGGTACGTACTTATCAACCCCGAAGGGCAATTTTCTACTTAAAGCATCAGTCTCCGACACTATCCTGCCGGGTGTACCTTTAAGGTATTTCTCATAAATCAATTCTACCCCATCAAGTCCCTGGCTGTCTATGCCTGTAAACCCAAGAACATGAGAGCTTAGATTTCTTTCAGGATAGAATCTTTTATTTTCCTTAGTAAAATAAATCCCGCTTAAATTTAGATGCCGCACCGCTTCCGACTCTTCATCGGTTATCTTTCGCTTTATATATATGGCACCTTTTTTTTTGTCTTTTGCTTCTTTTAAAGTCTTTTCCAACTCTTTCCGGTCCATATCCAAGGCAGTAGATAACAGAGCGGCAGTTTTGTCTACATCTTTAATATCAGGAGGACTGGCTACTACCGTGTCCACCGTAGCACTGATAGCAAGAGGATTGTTGTTTCTATCATATATAGTGCCCCGTTTAGGCTCAATAGGTACATCACTTGTCCATTGGTTGAGTGCCCGGTTTTTGAGCTCTTCACCGCGCACGAACTGTATCCAGAAGACACGCCCCAGCAATACAAAACTTATAATTAATGAAAATAAAAGGAGTATAACCAATCTCCTTTTAATGACAATTTGAGGAACCGTCATTCTCTTTTCACCCACACGTTTAATTTACATTAAAATATATTATTTGTTGATTTTCAGGTTCTTTCATATTTAGTTTATTTTTTGCAATATCTTCAATTCGAGCAACAGCTTTTAAATTGGCTATTTCTACTTCGAGACGCTCATTTTGTGAATCTACGTTCTTTATTTCCGACTGTATTGTATCCAGTCTATATTGACTTTCGGTTATGACAGAAAATCTGTATAACGGCAAAAATGTCAAAAGGGCAATGCAGACAAGTCTGGCTATATACCGAGCTTTGTGATTTGGTCGACTTTTTCCCTGTTGTTTTTTTGTGTCATGACGTAATACTTCATGCTGCTCTCTGTAAAAAGTTCTTCTTTGTAAATCTCTTTCAGCTACTACCACTTTATTCACCCTTTCTCGGTTTTAGAACAGGAAGTCTTTGGGCTGCCCTGAGTTTAGCACTGCGAGCCCGGGGATTTGTCTCGATCTCTTTCTGTGATGGATATATGGGTTTTGATGTTAGTATTTTAAGAGTCTTTGTATGATTGCATGTGCAAATTAAAGCTTCTTTAGGACATATACAATCACTGGCTAAAAACCGAAAGGTATCTTTTACTATTCGGTCTTCCAATGAATGAAAGGTAATAACACAAATCCTCCCAGCTGGCTTTAACATCTCAACAGCATCCTTTATGCTTGAGGTTAGTATCTCAAGCTCGTTGTTTACATAAATGCGAAGGGCTTGAAATGTCTTGCGAGCCGGATGGCCACCCCTTCGCCGAGCCCTGGCGGGTATGGCAGCTTTAATTATCTTTACCAATTCACCGGTAGTTGTTATCTCTTTCCGACGGCGTATTTCACATATAAAATCGGCTATACGCCCTGCCCAGGATTCTTCTCCGTATTTACGAATTATTTGTGTTAATTCATCTTTTGAGGCATTATTTATCACATCTTTGGCATTTAAGGTCTTTCGTCGATCCATTCTCATATCCAGTGGAGCATCCTGCATGTATGAAAAACCCCTTGCTCCCTCATCCAATTGATGGGAAGATACCCCAAGGTCGAACAGTATACCATCTACCTTATCTAGATTGTTTTCTTTAATTATTTTTTTAATATTACTGAAATTATCATGGACAAGCCTTATATCACAGGAAAACTGGGAAATATTTCTTTTCGCATTTATAATAGCAGTCTCATCTTGGTCTATCCCTATAAAAGTCCCGTGATATTCAGCCTGTTTTAAAAGCTCCTGAAAATGTCCCCCACCTCCCAGAGTGGCATCAACGTAAACTCCTCCGGGTTTGGGCTTGAGGATTTGTATAGATTTATGTAATAGTATCGGCACATGATAATAATCCATGGTTAACATCTCCTATAAGCCTAAGTCCAGCTTTTCCGCTATATCTTCATAAGATACAGCAGCTTCCGCACTATAAGAATCCCATTGCTCTTGACTCCATATCTCAACTCGATTTGAAACTCCAATGATAACCGCATCTTTATCAATATGAGCATGTTCTCTGAGTTGTGGTGGAATTAAAATTCTGCCTTGCTTATCCATTTCAGCTTCAACGGCTCCTGCAAAAAAGAACCTTATAAAAGCCCGGGCATCTTTTTGAGTAAAGGGAAGGGTTTTTAACTTTTGTTCCAACACTACCCACTCATCCTTAGGATACACAAATAGGCATGCATCTAAACCCTTGGTCAATACGAAACTTTGCCCAAGCAATTCACGAAACTTGGATGGGATTATTAATCTGCCCTTTTGATCCAGGCAATGTTGGAATTGCCCCATGAACATCTTTTTCACTCCACTTTGATAGTTAATTCTACCACTTCACACCACTTTCCCCCACTTTTAATATTCTATGAATGTTTCGGAATTCCTTCTTTTGACAAAAAAAATATAAAATAATTTATAACAACAATCTACTGCTTCTCAATTAAAAAAAGATGGATCACCTCCATCTTTTTTTTAATCTTAAATTTAATTTTAGTGTAAATAAACTGCTCCGTTAAATATTTGCTGGCCACAACATGTTTGTATTAAACCTCCTTCTCAAGTTATTTCGGCATCACTATAGACGTTGCGTGTTTAGAAGAATCAAAGAAGCTGTTCAGGCGTTTTATGATATCTTCCATAGTAATCCCTTGCAATATCTTCATGTAATCAAAGATATTGATGTTCTTATGATGATATGATACAAAAGATGTGGCGATAAATTCCAAAGAGTTAAAGCCCTGGATAAACTCTCCCATAAATTTCTTTTTTACCCTTTCGAGATCCTTTGCATTGATCCCCTTTTTAATGGTATTTGAAATGCTTTCTGTAAGTTCCTTATGAAGCTTTTCCGGATCTGCGGTTTCACCGCCTATTGTACAAAAGCCATAGTCTTTTTGTCCTTCATAACCAAAGCTAAATCTGTCATCAATCAGTCCTTGTTCATATAACCTTTCATAAAGCTCTGAGCTACGACCTAGCATGATCTCAAGTAAGATTCCCGTGGTCACCTCTTTTTTTAAAAGCAGTGAACCGTCATATCCCACATCGGCGTCCTTAAACCCCATTAAAAATAGAGGCTCATTTACATCTAAATGTGCCGTATGGGTGGTTTTATAGACAGTAGAAGGTTCTTCAGGATATATCCTTTTTATGTCATCCTGTGGTACTAAGCCCTTTGTGGCCTCATTTTTTTCCACCAGTTCGAAAACCTGTTCAGGTTCTATGCATCCGATAACAAAGAAAATCATGTTACTGGGATGATAAAATGTATTGTAACATTTATATAGGGTGTCTACATCAATCTTTTGTATGGATTCCACGGTGCCCCCTATGTCAATTCGGACAGGATGTTTGTAATACAGACACTTTAAAAGATTGAATAAAACTTGCCATTGAGGTTCATCTTCGTACATTCGAAGTTCCTGGGCTATGATTCCCTTTTCTTTTTCAACGCTTGGCTCCGTAAAATATGGTGTTTCTACATATTCCAAAAGTAATTGCAGGTTTTCATGAAAATAGGATGTGGCTGAAAAAAGATATGTGGTATTGGTATAATTAGTAAAAGCATTTGAAGATGCCCCTAGCTCGGCAAACTTATCAAAAACATTTCCGTATTCCATTTCAAACATCTTGTGCTCCAAAAAGTGAGCTATACCTTCCGGGACTTTAAGGTGTTCCCCAGTATCCGGCACTATAAATTCGCTGTCGATAGAACCGTAATGAGTGGAATACATGGCAAATATTTTATTATAATCTTTCTTTGGCATGACATATATTTGAAGACCATTTTTTGAGCGTTTTGAAAAAAGACGCTCTCCTAAATAAATATCCATTATTAACCACCTTTCAGCTTACTTTTCATTCAAAAAAAACACTGTATCTAAGTTTACTTTTTGTGCTACATTTATTACATCCTCTTTGGTGACCTTATATAAGTTTTTAATTATTTCTTCAGTGGATATTTGCATACCGTTGATAATACCGTCCAGGTAAAGGCTGATAATCATCGAAGGATTATCAGCCGCTTCCTTGAAGGAATTCACCAGGCTCTTTATAGTGCTGTCAAACTCATAATCCGAAATCTTGCCTTGGCAAATATCATCTAACTGCTGATTTATTATATCCAACGTTTTATCCTTATTCTTAAACTCGATGCCGGAGCTTATCAACATTAAACCCTTATTTTTCTCAAGCCTGGAAAATGCATAATATGCCAGGCTTGCCTTTTCTCTTACGTTTTGAAAAAGCTTAGAATGGGTGCCTCCGCCAAGGATTCCATTGTATACCATTAAAGCATAATAATCTTCGTCACCGTATCTGGTATTTGTTCTAAAACCCATAGTAAGTTTTCCTTGATTCACATCTTGTTTTTCTTCAATAAAATTTGGTTCTTCGACAACTTTTGAAACAAAATTAGTTTTTACTTGTTTTATTTCCTTTCGTTCAAAGGAAAATATTTCTTCAATAATATATTCTATTTCTTGCTCATCTACATCACCAAGTACAAAAAAATCTACAGGACAATGGAAAATGCATTCCTTGTAGTAGGAAAACAAGTTTTCATTGTCAATATAATCCAAATCTTCTACATTACCATACCTATAAATGCTGAAAGCTTCATTTTTGCACATTTCTTGAAAACATCTTTCAATTACATAATTGAATTTATCATTGTACAGTGATTCTATGTTTCTCTTTAATATATCTTTTTCTTGATTCACATAATCCTTTTTAAAACCTTGTTCTTCTGTCAGGGGGTTTAGAATCATTTCTTTAAATGCTGTTAAGCCTTTTCTAAGTATGTCTTTTCCATTTATATACTTGGTATTTGTTGTTTCTATAAAAAATTGCATAATCTGCCTTTCGCCCCTTTTTAGTATATCCCCACCCATGTTGGTTCCATATAGGTCTTCGAGAAATAAATT
>DUNY01000279.1 GCA_012839145.1 Thermoanaerobacterales bacterium | reverse complement strand
TCAGGACACTGTTGCCGGCTGTTTAGTCAGGCACAAAAGTATTATTGATGTGCTCGCAAAAATCCATGAAACTTCTGCAAGGGTTAATCGAGCTGTATCAAAGTCAGTAACAAGCTGTGGCTGTATACAAATTAATGCAAAAAAACAGCAAGTCCCCAACGAGATCCGTCTTTACGAACTGATATCTTACATGGATACTCATACCAAGGGAAAGCTTTGCACCAATTGCCAAGAAATAATAGAGCAGGAAATAGGAAATCATCTTTTCTATCTTGCAGCTTTGTGCAACATTTTGGACCTGAACTTAAGGGATATCATCTTTGCCGAAAATGAAAAATTATCAACACTAGGAATATATAATATGTCATAAGGAAATAGAGGGTAAGAACCTGATTTTTAGCAGAGTTTGAGCTACAAGCAGCCATGAAAAACATAGTGTTAATTTTAGTAAATAAAATTACATCGGTAAAGAACTTTTAGGGTAAAACAATTTCTATATTTAAAGCAGCGTTTAGCTGCTTTTTACTTCTTGCACGTAAAAAAGACTCTGCTATTACTCATTTTATGCCAATTTTTACTGCTTCTTTCACGTTTTTTACTCCTTGAATCCTTATTTTTGAGGATTTGTTAAGATCGATGGCATTTTCGTAAGGAACAATAGCTCTTGAAAACCCAAGTTTGGCTGCTTCCTGAACACGTTTTTCAAGATGACTTACGGCTCTCACTTCACCGGCTAAACCAACCTCACCGATTATTACTGTATTTTCCATTACAGGACGGTTTTTAAAACTGGAGGCTATTGCAACAGCAACGGCAAGATCCGCTCCGGGCTCCTCCACCTTTATCCCACCGGCAACGTTTATAAATATATCCTCCTGGCCCAACATAAAACCCAGTTTTTTTTCTAAAACTGCAATCAAAAGAGCAGCCCGATTATAGTCAATGCCGGATGTCTGTCGCCGTGGAAGATTAAAACCAGACCGGGACACCAGTGCTTGTACCTCTACCAAAAGAGGACGGGTTCCTTCCAGTATGCATACCACCGCTGATCCTGCAGTGTCACGAGGTTTACCCGACAGTAGATACTTAGATGGGCTGTCCACTTCAACCAAACCTTCATTCCTCATTTCAAAAATACCTATCTCATTTGTTGATCCAAACCGATTTTTGACGGACCTTAAAAGCCTGTAAGAATGATATCTCTCACCTTCAAAATAAAGGACCGAGTCCACCATGTGTTCCAACAACTTAGGTCCTGCTAAACTACCTTCCTTGGTAACATGACCTATGATAAATATGGCAGTACCCGTTTCCTTAGACAGTTTAAGACATCTAACGGTGGATTCCCTTATTTGACTGACACTGCCCGGGCCTGATGAAAGCTCAGGAAAGTATACGGTCTGTATGGAATCAATGATAGCTGCATCAGGACGCAATTCCTTAATTCCCATCTCAATTACATTCATATCATTTTCCGCCATTATGTATAAAGCCCCGTCTTTGATTCCCAGCCTATTTGCCCGAAGTTTTATCTGTTTTTCCGATTCTTCACCGGATATGTAAAGGACGCTTGTTTTTTTACTTAAGTTGCCACAAATCTGCAGCATGAGAGTTGACTTACCTATACCCGGGTCTCCGCCGACCAGTACCAGACTGCCGGGGACAATTCCTCCTCCTAGCACTCTGTCAAGTTCATCTATTGACGTTAAAATCCTTTCATCCTCAGAATATGCTATTTCATGTAAAGGAAGCGGACTTTTATACATGGCAGAAGCTTTTTCAGTAGGTAAAACCGTTTCCTCCACAATACTGTTCCAACTGTTACATTCCGGACAGCGGCCCATCCATTTTGGTGTAATTGAACCACACTGCTGGCATATAAATCGTCTTTTTTCTTTCAAAATTTTCCCTCCCTTTTCCCTCTTTAAAAAGAAAAGCAGCCAAGGCCTTTTCAGTAAAAGTGTCCTTTGCTGCCTTTCATAAAAATAGTTACCTGGTTAAGATGGCAACTGTTAAACGGAACGGTCAAAGACCGTTCCCAACTATTATGTGCCTGACACCTCCGCTGTGATTTCCTTTCTGTTGAATGTTAGCTCATCTTCATGGGCGTCAATGAGCACAACATCACCTGTGGAAATATTGCGCTTCAGCAATTCCTCAGAAAGCCGATCTTCAATGCGCTTTTGTATTACGCGGCGAAGAGGTCTTGCTCCATACATTGGATCATATCCCTCTTTAGCCAGTAAATCTTTGGCTTTATCTGTCACATCAATGGATATATCCTTTTCAGAAAGTCTTGTATTAACCTCATTGATCATGAGAGTAACTATAGCCCTAATATGCTCCTCATTCAAAGAGTGGAAAACTATGGTTTCATCTACACGGTTTAGGAATTCCGGTCTAAAAGTTCTCTTAAGTTCATCTAAAACCCTATCCTTCATTTCTGCATAGTTTTTTTCTTCTTCTTGCACTGGTGCAAAACCCAATATTTTCGGTTTTTGTATAAGGTTTGCACCTACATTTGAGGTCATTATGAGTATGGTATTCCTAAAGTCTACGGTTCTACCTTTGGAATCAGTTAATCTGCCGTCTTCAAGAATCTGCAGCAGAATATTAAAGACATCGGGATGGGCCTTTTCTATTTCGTCAAAAAGCACCACTGAATAGGGTTTACGTCGGACTTTTTCGGTAAGCTCTCCACCTTCATCATAACCCACATATCCGGGAGGTGCACCTACCATTCGAGATACTGCAAATTTCTCCATATACTCTGACATATCAAGTCTTATCATTGCATCTTCGTCGCCAAACATTGCATCAGCCAATGCCCTGGCCAGTTCAGTCTTGCCAACGCCGGTAGGTCCTAGGAATATGAAGGAACCTATGGGTCTTGCGGGATCCTTGAGGCCTGCATGAGCCCTCCGTATAGCCCTTGCAATGGCTACAACAGCTTCATCCTGACCTATTACCCTATTGTGGAGAATTTCCTCCATATTTAGTAACCGTTCAGATTCTTCTTCAGCCAAACGCTTAACCGGTATGCCGGTCCAGCTTGCAACAATCTGAGAAATATCATCTTCGGTAACTGTGGAGTTATCAAGTTTATGATCCTTTTGCCACCGTTCTTTCAGTTTCCCAACCTTTGCCTTGAATTCTTGTTCTTTATCTCTTAAATCAGCTGCTTTTTCAAATTCTTGGGCTCTGATAGCCGCATCTTTTTCTTTTCGAATAGCCTCCAACTCATCTTCCATTTCTCGAAGTTCCGGTGGGGTTGTCATCGTTTTCAAACGTACCCGAGAGGCCGCTTCGTCAATAAGGTCAATCGCCTTATCCGGTAAAAACCTGTCGGTGATGTATCTGGAAGAAAGCTTTGCTGCGGCTTCCAGTGCTTCGTCTGATATCTTAACCCGGTGATGAGCTTCATATCGGTCTCTAAGACCTTTTAAAATCTCAATGGTATCTTCCACATTCGGTTCATCTACGGTTATTGGTTGAAAACGCCTTTCCAAAGCCGGGTCCTTTTCTACATGCTTTCGGTATTCGTCCAGGGTTGTAGCACCAATGGTCTGAATTTCACCCCGAGCTAGAGCCGGTTTTAATATGTTTGAAGCGTCAATTGCGCCCTCAGCGGCACCAGCTCCTATGATTGTATGCATTTCATCAATGAAAAGTATAACATTGCTTGCTTGTTTAATCTCATTCATAACTTTTTTCAGACGCTCTTCAAATTCACCGCGGAATTTGGTTCCAGCTACAAGGGAAGCCATATCAAGGCTTACTACTCTTTTATCCTTCAAAATCTCCGGTATGTCCTGTTCGATAATCTTTTGAGCAAGCCCTTCCACTACGGCAGTTTTCCCCACACCGGGTTCGCCGATGAGACAGGGGTTATTTTTAGTGCGGCGAGTAAGAACCTGTATAACCCGCTCTATCTCCTTCTCACGGCCCACCACTGGATCCAGTTTACCCTCAGTGGCTAGTTCCGTAAGGTCTCGACCAAATTGATTCAATGTAGGGGTGTTGGCTGTTTTTTTATAAGCTCCATGGGCCTTTGAATCTCCCAATAGATTTAGTACTTCAGTTTGGGCTTTATCCAAACTGACACCCAGATTAGTCAGCACCTGTGCGGCAACACCTTCACCTTCTCTTATTAGACCAAGTAAAATATGTTCAGTGCCTACATAATTATGCCCCAGCTTTCTGGACTCATCCATGGCAAGCTCCATTACTCTTTTTGCCCTAGGTGTGTAACCAATGGGACCCTGTATTGCAAACGGTCCAACACCTATCATCATTTCAACTTGACTTCTGACCTTATTTGCATCTATTCCAAGATTTTTCAAGGCTCTTGCAGCTACACCTTCACCTTCTCTTATCAAGCCTAAAAGTAAATGTTCGGTGCCTATAACATTATGGTTAAGGCGCCTGGCCTCTTCCTGAGCATAGGCAATTACTTTTTGAGCTCTCTGTGTAAACTTTCCGTTCATGATTTCACCTCATTTTTCCATTTTTTGTCTTATAAAATCCGCCCTGTATAAATCTCGTTCCATAGGTGTCATGGCATTTTTGGCCATTTGTTGAATATAGGCAGGGCCGGTCATTAAAAATAAGCCGTTTAAAGCCGAGGGTTTTAAACCTTTTATAACACCCATGTCCACACCCAACCTCACATCTGATATATACGCCAACGCTTCTTGTGATGAAACCATTTTAGCATTGGTCAAAATTCCATAAGACCTGAGTATTTTGTCCTCTAAGCGAATTCGCGCTTCGCCTGACAGATTCTGTCTTATTTTTCGTTCACTCATCAGTATTTGACGGGCTACTCCCAATACATTTTGGATTATATCTTCTTCTGATTTGCCCAAGGTTATCTGATTTGAAATCTGGTATAAATTGCCTTTTGCCTGGGAGCCTTCGCCATAGATACCTCGTACTACTAGCCCCACTTGTGTTATAGTAGAAAATATTTGCCCAATCTGGTCCATCATTGTAAGCACCGGCAAATGCATCATTACTGATGCCCTCATTCCGGTTCCTACATTGGTGGGACATGCCGTCAAATATCCTATTTTTTCATCAAAAGCAAAGTCAAGTCTTTCTTCAAGCAAATCGTCGATCTTGTCAATTTGTTTTAAAGCCTCATCCAGTTGAAGCCCCGGAAGCATCAATTGTATCCTTAGATGATCTTCTTCATTTATCATTATGCTTACAGTTTCGTCTTGGTTAACAATAACCGCACCGTTTTTAGAATCGGCCAGATCTAGGCTGATAAGGTGCATTTCTGAAAGCAGGGTTTTTTGTTCTCCTGATAGCTCATTCATATTATATAGTTCAATATCCCTGGAAAATACGGTGTTATTTTTTAAAGTCGAATATACATCGCTTACTATATTCTTAGCCTCTTGCTCCGACAGAAGATGGGGAAAAGGCACATCACTTATATTGCGAGCAAATCTCACCCGACTGCTTATAACTATATCGCTGTCCGGCCCGGGAGAACTTATCCATTTAATCCGGGACGGATCCATAAGATTCTCTACACCCATCCGACCATCTCCTATTTTGTATTTTTGTTTTTTCCCAATTGTTTTATCTTATCTCTTATTACAGCTGCCCGTTCATATTCTTCTGCATTTATGGCTTCCTGCAATTCTCCCTTCAATCGATTGATTTCATGTTTTATTCTAAGTTGGCCTCCGGTCCTTTTGGGAACTTTCCCTACATGATAGGTCTTACCGTGAATCCTGCGCAGCAGTGGATTCATCTGACCCTTGAAGGTGTTGTAGCACTGACTGCATCCAAAGCGGCCTGTCTTAGAAAAACCTTGAAATGTCAAACCACATCTGCTGCACTGGAGTTTATCCGTTAAGCTCATGGGACTTTGACCAGCAGGTTCAAAAAAACTTGAAAGGAGTTTGCCTACTGAAAAACCGGCATCATCAAAGCCAAAAGCACCAAGACCAGTTGAAAAAGATATGTGTTTTTGCTTTGCACATTCTTCGCAAAGGTGCATTTGGGTTTTCTCATTGTTAATTATCTTGGTGATGTGGACTGTTGCCGGTTTCATCTGACATTCTTCACACATCATTGTTGTTCTCCCCCTTTTCTAGCTTCAAAATCCATTAGGGTTGTGATTATTGCTTTCATTATCCTAGCTCGAATTAAATTGCGATCTGAAGGGCTTAAGGGTAAATTGTATTTGTTCACCGCAGCACATAAGATTTTCATTTCTCTTTCTGTTATAACATCCTCTTCCCACAATCTCTGGATAATGGTTTTGGCGTCGGAACCGGAAATGGTTTCTCCTATGAAATCCATAATCTCCCTTAAAAACTCGTCTTCACTTATTTTTAACTTTTTAATGCGAATATATCCTCCGCCACCTCGGCGGCTTTCAACAAAATAACCCCGTTCCAAGGTAAAACGTGTCGTAAGGACGTAATTTATTTGGGACGGTGCACAATTAAAGTGATTTGCCATCTCATTTCTTTGTATGTCAAGAATCCCTTCCGGTATGTCTTCGAACATTTCTTTGATAAAACCTTCAATAATATCCGAAAGATTAGCCATAAAATCCTCCTCTCACAAGGACGAAAATTATCTTTGACTTTCTCTGACCTTTGTCTCTATTATATTTCAATTTATAAAAATATGCAAGTGTTTAATAAAACATGATGTTTCAATACAATTTAAGGGAGGACTCAGTCCTCCCTTATTACTTTTTCTTCTTTTTCTTTGAAGCTATTTCCTCAGAAATCTCTATAAGACGATTGGTCCTTTGTTCCTGATCTTCAGAGGAAGTCCATCCCATCAAGCTGGGGATTATCTCACCATACATGGTATCATCAAGCAGTTGGTC
>DUNY01000289.1 GCA_012839145.1 Thermoanaerobacterales bacterium | reverse complement strand
CCCCCATTGCCTCCACCTATGACTGCAAAACACACATCCATAGGACTCATCATCATAACACCCCTCCTTTAACAAATTTTTGGACAAAATTAAAGCTATGGAGATCCATAGCTTTTGAGAAACTGCTAAAAATAGCACTCAATACTATCAACCTCCTCTTGCCACGCCTACGAGGTTAGCTGACGGGTTCGGGCTGAAGAGTAGCCCTACCCCTTTGATCAAGAATAATAATATTCTTCGGTCGAAGGGGATTCACCCCAAATAATCGGTTCCCCCGTTTCTTTCAGAATGAAAGAATTCAGCGCTCAGATTGAGAGCGATTATTAAGATTTAACTAATTATAACAAAAATTAATGTTGCTGTCAACTATGCCACATCTAATTTTGACAGTTTTTTTACGACATTAACCGATCTTTTTTATTGACATGTATTTGGCCAAACCTTCAACTCATCCGATATTTTTTTCTGCCTATAAAAAGACAAAATCTTTCGCCCAATTTTTAAGCATTTAAAAACTTCCTTGTAAGATAAAAACCCACGCTACGCGTGGGATAAAAATTTTACATCAATTTCTTTATAAGCTTAGGTTTGTGTTTCATGGCTTCATAAACGTAAATACAATCATACTCCAAGCCTTCCTGTTCTAGAAAGGATATTATTTGTTCGATTTCTGTTTCCCATATTTTTGCAGCTACTCCGCAACTGGAGCTGATTTCCCGTGGAACGGGTACAAGAAGGAATGATGAGGCTTTACTTTTAAATATAGACTCCAGTTTTATTGCATGATGAACCGAAGGAAAAGTTATTATATAATAAGGATATTTTTCAGTCATATATATATTTACCTCGATATTTTTATTATGAATTCTTGCCCTGAACTGATTATATCTGTTTTGCACCCGGAGTTTTTGGAAAAACGCACAATATTATCCCTGGCCGTGGTATTATCTACTAATACCTCTAAATTGGCTTTGGAAGTTTCCATGGCTTTTTTAACAAGCACAACAGGTTGTGGGCAGGACAAACCTCTTGCATCAACTTCTTGCCACATTAGATCTCACCTCGCTTTGCGTCAACGGTGTTGGGCATATTAAGAAAAGCGATGACTGTTAAAACCATTATTCCAAATATGACAGCAATCTTTCCGTTAATGCTCACTCCTGAGGGAGATGCGGCAATTCCAAAATTATGGGAAAAGGCTGCACCTACCAGCATACCCAGAAAGCTTACCGCCGCATCAGTATCCCCTTCTCCCGCCAGTATGCTCTGCCTCAATGGGCATCCTCCCAAAAGCACTGAACCATAACCGGCTAAAAACATCCCTAAAAAATTCCACAGAGAATCACTATGGGCTATAGGCTGGTTCAGAAAACCAGGATTAAATTTGCTAAATATTATGTTCATTGTAAGTGCGGCTGCGAAAATTGATGCAAACCCCCAAAACAGATGAAAATCCTTTAATAGAAAGATGTCTCTGATGGCACCGGCCATGCAAAGCCTTGATCGTTGAGCCAGAATGCCTACAATAAGTCCTGTGATCAGAGCAGCTATAAAAGGAGCGCTCATGGAGCCAGGACCTTTTACGCTGTGGAATATAAAGGAAGGAGATATAAGACCAAATATTAGTATTATAATAGATAAAACCGGCATGATATACCCATTGCCGGGGTTAAGTTTATAGCTTCTCCCAAGTAAAAAACCGTTGCGTATAAATATAAGCCCAACCCAGATACCGGCAGCGAAGCCCAAAAGAGCTAATATAGCATTAAAATCCCCTGCCGCCAAACGCAAAATCATTCTCAGAGGACATCCCAAAAACACTAAAGCTCCTGTCATGACGAAAAAGCCGATGATAAAACGTGTCAATGGAGAAGAACCGCCTCGAGCATAAAACTCTCCATAAAAAAGGGATATAATAAATGCTCCTAAAATAAATCCGGGCACCTCAGGTCTTATATATTGCACCGTTTCAGCACGATGAAGCCCCAAGGCTCCCGCGATATCTCTTATAAAACATGCCACACATACTCCCATATTAGGAGGATTACCGAAAATTACTAAAGCTATTGATAATATCCCTACGATAAGACCTGTTGCAATTACTACTTTTTTTTGGTCCAATGGGTTCACTCCTTGTATAATATTTATGAATATTTTATCATGCATGGGATTGTATTCACAATTTTAATTTCAAATGGGATAATAGAAAACCATAGGAATTTTCTATACTTCATTGACAAAAAAATTTGAAAATGAGATACTGATTTCATAAAAGTTTCAGGAGGCAGAAAAGTGAAAAAAATATACCTGGATAATGCCGCCACATCCAATCCTAAACCGCCTTCGGTAATATCTGCCGTAAACAACTACCTTCAAAATATATGCTCAAGCCCCGGTAGGGGAGGTTATTTCCTTGGATTGGAAGCCGGAAGAGTTGTTTTTGACACAAGACAAAAATTAAAACAGTTATTTAACGCACCGTCTGAAGAATACGTTATTTTCACACCTAATGTAACTTATGCTCTGAATTTCGCCTTACTAGGTGTGTTAAAGCCGGGAGATCATGTTATTACCACCAGCATGGAGCACAATTCAGTTATAAGACCACTGCGATATTTGGAACAAACCAGGAAAATAGCGTTAAATATAATACAGTGTAATAAAAAGGGAGAACTGGACCCTGAACAAATAAAAAAAGCTATAAAACCTACCACTAAGATGATTATAATGACCCATGCATCTAATGTTACAGGGGGTATAATGCCCGTTGAAACACTGCATGACCTTAAAGAATATACAGATGCGATGTTGGTAGTAGATGCAGCTCAAACGGCCGGGGTATTGGAAATTGACTTTAAAAAACTTGATCTGGACTTTCTTTGTTTTACCGGTCACAAAGCTTTATACGGCCCACCCGGCACCGGTGGGATGGTAATAAGCCCTAGAGCTGCAAAAATCTTAGCACCCTCTGTCCATGGGGGAACCGGCAGTCGATCTGATGTGGAATTACAGCCTGATTTTATGCCGGACAAAATGGAGGCAGGTACACCTAATACTGCTGGTATTGCAGGGCTTAATGCCGGCCTGAATTTTATTTTGGAAAAAGGTGTTGAAAATATACATCAACATGAAATGCAATTAACAAGAACATTTGTTAACGGGTTGCAACAAATTCCCGGCATAAGTATATGGGGGCCTAAAGATATGGACAAAATGGTTTCAACCGTTTCCATAACTGTTGAAGGGAGAGATCTGAGTGAACTGGCTTTTAGTCTTGATGCCGATTATGGCATAATGATCAGGTCCGGGCTTCATTGTTCTCCACTGGGTCACAAAACAATCGGAACTTTTCCCGAAGGAACTTTGAGATTCAGTTTCGGATATTTCAACACAGAAGAAGAAGTTATATACAGCATTGAAGCATTAAATCAACTTACAGCCGATTAGGGGCTTTACATTAAAGAAAGAGGTTTTCCATCATAACGAGAAAACCTCTTTCTTGTATTCAGATTGCATTTAATATGTATATAGCTACAAAGCTATATACATATTAGTGACTACCATCTTATTAATACATTTGTTCTGCTATTGCAAAATTAAATCAGAAGTAAGGAGTAATCACATTTCAAGCAAATTAAGCACCCTTTTTTAAATCATCAATTTGTTCCTCAATTTCCATAATACGAACCAAAAGTTTTACCCTGTTTCCTTCATTTCTAGTCCACTGATTTAACAAATTTTCTCTTTCCCATTCCAACATGGATATCTTGTTTCTTGTCATCTTAATGTCCTCCTGTAATCACTGATAATGCTTTTCAGTATTAATGTTTTAATAATATATTATGTCTTAATTGTCAAAAAGTCAATAGTTATATTTATATTTTTTTAAAAGCTCTTTATGGAACCCTTATTTGTTTGTGATGAGGCTTTTTTTATATTATAATAAATATATACTAATGATAGTTAAAAATGGAATCTAAGTGAGGCTATTCCTCTTTTTACTGTTAAATTGGAAAGGAGTGCTATCAGTGGAAAAAACAAAGGTTGGCATAGTCTTTGGCGGTCAATCAGGAGAACATGAGGTATCGTTGATGTCCTCAGCTTCAGTTATTAAAGTGATGGATAAAACAAAATACGACATTATACCTATTGGAATAACAAAAGAAGGCAATTGGAATCTTTTTTTAGGTGATATATCAAAAATAGAGGATGGCAGTTGGCCTGACGAGGCTGTTCCCGCCTTACTGTCTCCGGACCCAAATCACAAATGTATAATAACCTTAATTGACGGCAAAGAAAGCCGTTATTATCTTGATGTGGTTTTCCCTGTACTTCACGGTCCTCGTGGAGAAGACGGAACCGTGCAAAGTCTTTTTGAAATGATGAACATTCCTTATGTAAGCTGTGGTGTAACTTCTTCCGCCCTTTGTATGGATAAAGTCTTTTCCAAAAAAATACTTGAGCAAAACGGTCTGCCTATAGTGGATTACAAGGTGTTTTATAAGAGAGAATTGCTTGTTCGTATGCCGGAAATTATATCGGAACTGGAAGATTATTTAGGCTATCCCTGTTTCGTGAAACCTGCAAACTTGGGTTCAAGTGTAGGTATTTCTAAAGCCCGAAATCGTGAAGAATTAAAATCAGCTCTTATGATAGCGGCACAATACGACATAAAAGTGCTTGTTGAAAAATTTATTGATGCTCGTGAAATTGAATGTTCAGTCCTGGGGAATGACGAGCCAAAGGCTTCATTGCCCGGTGAAATTATCCCCAGCCGAGATTTCTATGATTATACAGCAAAGTATTCGGATGGAGATAAATCAAAGCTACTACTCCCGGCACCTGTTTCACGAAAAGATGTAAGCAGAATACAGGAATTGGCAGTCAAAGCCTTCACCGCTTTAGATTGCAGCGGTATGGCTCGAGTGGATTTTCTCATGAGTAAGGTTTCGGGTAATATATATATAAACGAACTAAATACAATTCCCGGCTTCACCAAAATAAGCATGTATCCGAAGATGTGGGAAGTCTCCGGCCTCTCATATAAGGATCTTATAGATGAGCTGATTGAGTTTGCTTTTGAACGTCACCGGCAGAAAAATGAATTAAAATTAGCATAGAATGAAGCTTGTTTCACATTTGTCCAAAAATTGACTTACATTGTTACGATTTTTGTTGAAAACGCAAAATGCCGATCTTCGGCATTTTTTTCTTTTTGGTATTGACATATAGTAATAATTATTATTATAATGAAATTGTCATTGTCAAAATATCTATAGGTTGCTATAATGAAAATACATTTTAGGTATAGCCGATTATATCAGGACTAAAAGTTTGTTATTTAAGAAATGTTTTTTAGGTTTTTTGGAAAATATAATAAAATAGGAGGTTATGTTTATGACCAAATGGCAATGTGGTGTATGTGGCTACATATTTGACGGAGATGATGCTCCGGAAAAATGCCCAAAATGTGGTGCACCCAAAGAAAAATTTCAGAAACTAGATGACGATACTGCCACTAAAGTTGAAAGATCCAGATATACCAATAACCTACACATGGAATTACTGACTTTGATGGAAAAGGTAAAGGAGATCAGTGAGAAAGGTATCGAAGATGAACTGGATCCACCCTGTGTTCAACTGTTTCAAGCGGCTGAAACCTTTGCCGTTGATATTCAGCAGAGGATAAAAGCCGAACTTAAAGGACATATGAGTAAAAACAAATGGGGTTAATGCTTTGATTTAGATTGACAAGGAGGATAAAAAGCATGCAAAAATGGGTTTGCACTATATGTGGATATGTATATGATCCCAAAAACGGTGATCCGGACGGCGGTATTGCTCCCGGCACTGCCTTTGAAGACATTCCGGACGATTGGGTATGCCCCGAATGTGGCGTAGGAAAAGATATGTTTGAAGAAGCTTAAATCTGTAAGGCCCGGCAACACGGGCCTTATTGTGTCTAAAAATAAAGGGAGGAATGGAATATGGATTCTATCGTCATTATCGGTAATGGTATCTCCGGACTTTCTGCGGCCGAAGCATTTCGTGAACATGACAAGGATACTCCTGTTATTATCTTAAGTGATGAATCATATTATGCCTATTATCGCATGTGGTTGTCAGGTTTGGTAGGTGAAACCCCTGATTTAGACAAACTATATATTCGTAAACCCGAGTGGTATCGTGATTTAAATATAGATGTTCGACTTAATTGTAAAGTCATCGGAATCGACACCCAAAAACAGTCAGTCATACTCGATGGCGGCAAAACCATAGTTTTCTCAAAACTTCTTCTTGCCAATGGCAGCAGTCCCTTTATCCCACCCGTTCCCGGTGTAAATCTTGCCGGAGTATTTTCCATTCGGTCATTGGATGATGTGCATATTTTAAATGATTTTATCACTGATAAAACCCAGGGTGCGGTTATCGGCGGTGGACTCTTGGGCTTGGAAATGGCTTGGTCTCTCGCAAAAATTGGGAAACGGGTTACTGTACTAGAAGGAGCTCCCTATATTCTTTTTAAACAGCTGGATAAAACCGCCTCAGAACTCTTAACCGCATTAGGTAAAAAAGCCGGGATTAATTTTGTTATACAGGGCCAGCTTTCACAAATCTTGGGAAATGGGCAGGTCACATCTATCCAATTAAGTGATAGCCAAACAATCCCAGCAGAATTTATAGTATTTTCCACTGGGGTCCGTTCAAATATTGACTTGGTTAAACATACTTCTATTCAAACAGGAAGGGGCATACATGTTGATGAGTATATGCAAACCTCCGCTCAAAACATATATGCGGCAGGTGATATAGCCGAATACAAAGGGCAGGTTTACGGTATATGGCCTGTTGCTCGGGAACAGGGTAAAACCGCAGGGCTTAATATGGCGGCAAAAAAGACTTCATACAATGAAGTAATCCCCTCCAATTATCTAAAGGTATTTGATGTAGAAATATATTCAGTGGGCGATTTATGTAAAGACGACAGAACTTGCACCATTATAAATAGTTTTAATCAGGAAAATAATGTTTATAGGGCGGTGTTTTTAAGAGAGAATGTTCCCGTAGGAGCTATTCTTTTTGGCGACACCAAACCTGCCATGAAGATTTCAAAAGCTATAAAATCGGGTGTAAAAATCTCCGATAAAATTATACAAAGCAACGATTTTGAGGGCTTCCTACAAGAGAT
>DUNY01000155.1 GCA_012839145.1 Thermoanaerobacterales bacterium | reverse complement strand
TAAGTGCTGTGGATATGTGGATAAATCATGTGAATAAGTATTTCATATGCAGTTTTGCTGTTGATAACCTGTGGAAAATGGGAATAACTTTATCCACAGTACTAACAATAACTGTGAACAGTCGAAAATTGTCCACTTTTTATAAACAAGTTTTCCAAAGGATGTCCACAGATTATTAACCGTACAGGATTTTTTTCTTTAAATTCTCTATTGTTGCTGATAACTGAGGATCATCGCTGATATCTCGTGTAATCTTGTCCCTAGCGTGTATTACCGTTGTGTGATCCCGTCCGCCAAACTCTTCTCCTAATTTCGGAAATGAAAGTTCCGTAAGCTCACAGCACAAATACATTGCAACATGGCGGGCAAAAGCCAAATCTTTGGTTCTTTTTTTGGATTTAAACTCATCAGGCCTGATGGAAAAATAACTTCCCACCTCTTCCACAATTTGTAATGATGTGACTTTTTTTGGCCTTTCATCAGGAAGAATGTCTTTTAATACCTGTTCAGCCAATTTTAAGTCTATGGGACTATCGGTGAGTGAAGAGTAAGCCACTATACGAATTAAAGCTCCTTCTAACTCGCGGATGTTGGTTTCAATTTTAGTAGCGATAAAGTTTATAACATCATTTGGAACAATAAGGTTTTCCATCATGGCTTTTTTTTGTAAAATAGCAATTCGAGTTTCAAAATCCGGTGGTTGTATATCAGTGATAAGACCCCATTCAAATCTTGATCGCAAGCGCTCTTCAAGTGTGGGTATTTCCTTGGGCGGTCTGTCGCTGGATATAACAAGTTGTTTATTGGCGTCATGAAGGGCATTGAAGGTGTGGAAAAACTCTTCCTGAGTTCGTTCCTTTCCTGCAATAAATTGGATATCGTCAATAAGCAGAACGTCAATAGTCCTGTATTTATTGCGAAATTCCACATTTTTATCATCTCGAATTGAATTAATCAGTTCATTTGTAAATTTTTCAGATGAAAGATATACAACTTTGCAAGATGGATCCTGTTCAAGTATGTAATGGCCTATGGCATGCATAAGATGAGTCTTACCCAGACCTACACCCCCATATATAAAGAAGGGATTGTAAGCATTAGCGGGAGATTGAGCCACCGCTTGAGATGCCGCATGGGCAAAACGATTACTGTTTCCGACTACAAAAGTATCAAAGGTGTATTTTTGGTTTAATGAAGGTGTAACGTCTTCCGTTAAAGATTTAACTTCGGCAACTTCAGTTAACGAAATTGTATCATTAGGAACTGTATCTTCATCAAAACCTTGTGGATTTATATTTATGACCACGTTAATGTTTTGTTTTAAGACTGAACTTAAAATATCTTTTATAAGATTTAGATAACGCTTTTCTATGACAGATTTTGTAAAGTCATTAGGCACTTCAACGACAGCGGTATTTCCTTTCAAAGCTGTAAGCCTTGCTGGCTTTAACACTGTATTGAAAGACATATCGTTATTAAGTTCATTACTTAATATTTTTAAAACATGCTGCCATAAATATAAAGGGTCAAGAGACATAAAAAAACCTCCCCGTGAATGCGAAGAAAATATAATCAGTCCAATTAAATAATAACAGAATAAATGATTTCATTCAATAAAGGAAAGAATAACTAGCAAGTTTTTGTTTGTTAAGGGGAATTTCTTGACAGTCAAATGTTTTATAAGTTATAATCTTTATAGCCAAGAGAAGATAACATTAAATTATCTATAAATATAGGGGTCGGAGGTGGACAAATGAAACGGACATACCAGCCTAAACGCAGGTACAGAAAGAGAAACCACGGCTTTAGAAAGCGTATGTTGAAAAAAAGCGGAAGAAATATAATCAAGAGGAGAAGGTTAAAGGGAAGAAAGAAATTAACCGCTTAGCGCGCAAAAGGCCTAAAGCGGCCTTTAAAGGGCCGCTTTAGCTTAACGAACCTTCTCGTATCGGAGGAAATTTTTATTGAAGAAATCCTTTAGATTAACAAAAAATTTAGAATTTAAGAATGTATACAGAACGGGAAGGCGTTTGACCAGCCCTTTTTTTACTATGTACATAAAAAAAAATGCTCTAGGTTATTCCCGGCTTGGTGTTTCAGTTTCAAAAAAAGTAGGAAAAAGCGTAGTGAGAAATAAGATAAAGAGACGGATAAAAGAAATTATCAGAACAAACTTTGATTATATAAAGAATGGCTGGGATATAGTTTTTTCAGTAAGGCCTTTATCGGTAAACTTAGATTATGCAATCATGGAAAAAGAAGTAAAAACCCTACTGAAAGGAGGGCGAATATACAATGATAAAAAGGTTAATAATTGTAATAATACTACTTTATAAAAAATATATTTCTCCATTAAAACCCAAAAGTTGCAGGTTTTATCCCACTTGCTCGGACTATGCCCTTCTAGCCATAGAAAAATATGGGGTGGTTTCAGGTTGTTTAAAGGCTTTAAAGCGGATTTTAAAATGCCATCCCTTTAATCCCGGAGGATATGACCCCGTTTAGATATAATAAAATAATGCATACAAGGGGGAGCGACCAATGGCCTATTTTCAAGGCGTGATGAAACAGTTGATGGATTTAATTTATGGTTACACAAATAGTTACGGTATCGCCATAATATTGCTGACGGTGTTAATAAAGCTTATTTTACTGCCTTTTAGTTTCATGCAGATTAACTCCATGAAAAAAATGCAAGAAATAGCACCAATGCAGAAAAAACTCCAGGAAAAGTATAAAAACGACAAAGAAAAATTGAATATGGAGATTATGAAACTGTACCAGGAAAACAAAATCAATCCAATGGGAGGGTGCCTTCCACTATTAATTCAATTTCCTTTTATAATTGCTCTGTTTAGGGTATTTCAAACCTATGACTTCGGTGGTGCGAGCTTTTTATGGATTAAAGATTTAAGCGTACCTGACGGAACATATATATTGCCTCTTCTTGCCGCAGCAACAACTTACCTTCAAACAAAAATAGCAACACCTGCAGGTGCAGATAATCCCAATGCTTCAATGAATATCATCATGCCGCTTATGATTGGTTGGTTCTCTTTGAAATTCGCGGCGGGTTTGGCATTGTACTGGGTTGTAAGCAATATAGTGCAGATTGTACAACAGTTATTGTTTGCCCGCCCACAAGCCATTGCCAAGGAGGATGTAAAATGAAATGAAAACATTGGAAAAACAGGCAAAGACTGTGGATGAAGCCATTGAACTGGCACTGGAAGAATTAAAGGTTAGCCGTAATGAAGTGGAAGTTGAGATTATAGAAGAGGGAAACAGAGGTATTCTGGGGTTTTTGTCCAAATTAGCCAAGGTTAAAGTAATGGTAAAACCTAATCCTGAGGAGATAGCTTATAATTTTTTAAAAGGGATTTTAAGATTTATCGATGAAGAAGTAAAAATTTCAAGTTCATTTAATGATAATGTCCTAAAGATGCAAATTGAGGTGCAAAAAGCAGGAATAATCATAGGCAAACACGGAAGCACTTTAGATTCACTTCAATATCTAACTTCTTTGGTAGTAAACCGCAACACAAAAGATTATGTCAGAGTTATTTTGGATGCGGAAAATTACAGAGAAAAAAGAGAAAAGACCTTAGAGCGTCTGGCAAAAAGGATGGCAGAAAAGGTCAAGGATACAAAAAGAAGCATAACCCTTGAGCCCATGTACCCCAATGAGCGTCGCCTTATACATACGGCTTTGCAAAAAGACCCAGGAGTTACCACTAAAAGTGTAGGTCAAGAACCCAATAGAAGAGTAATTATTTCACTGAGATAAAATTAAGGAAAGCCCCAGGGCATAATGCTTTGGGGCTTGTTTAAAAGTGAGGATAAATTATGAAGATAGTAAGTTGTGACACAATAGCAGCAATTTCTACGGTTATCGGAGAAGGTGGTATTGGGATAGTAAGGATTTCCGGTCCCGAATCTTTTAAAATTGCTGAAAAGATATTTAGACCTAAGACAAAAAAGAAATTTAACGAATTAAAAAACAGGACATTGTATCTGGGCAATATAGTAGATTCGAAAAATGATATCATAGACGAAGTCCTCCTTGCGATTTTTAAAGCCCCATATACTTACACAAGGGAAGATATGGTGGAAATTAACTGTCACGGAGGACTTACTGCTCAGAAACGAATTCTTGGTTTGGTTTTAGATCAAGGTGCTAGGATGGCCGAGCCCGGAGAGTTTACAAAAAGAGCTTTTTTGAACGGTAGAATAGATTTATCCCAAGCTGAGGCGGTCATTGATATAATAAGGGCCAAGACAGACAAAGCGCTTTCCGTGGCAAATAGACAGCTTACCGGCAGTTTATCCAAAAAAATAAAGGAGATCCGTTCAGATTTGCTAAATATACTTGCTCATATTGCTGCAAACATAGATTTTCCCGAAGAGGATATTCCGGAAGCTGACTCCGAATTCATCTTAAAGGAAATTACCGTTGCTGGGGAAAGGGTTAAAGAGCTGCTTAAAGGGGCAGGCTCGGGACGCATACTCCGAGAAGGGCTGTCAACACTAATATTGGGGAATACCAATGTAGGTAAGTCTTCACTTTTAAATGCTTTGGTCAAAGAAGAAAGAGCTATTGTTACCGATATTCCCGGAACCACCCGGGATATAATAGAGGAGTATATTGATATTAAAGGGATACCTATAAAAATTATAGATACTGCTGGGATAAGGCAGACATCTGATAAAGTGGAAAAAATAGGAATAGAGCGAGCTATGAAGCATTTGAAAGAGGCGGAGCTCGTGCTCTTAATGATAGATATTTCCAGAAAATTGACCCGAGATGATAAAAATCTCATTGAGCTTATTAGGGATAAGACTGCCATAACTGTTATAAACAAGGTGGATTTGCCGGTTGAGGTCAATGAAGATGAAATAGAGCAGCTTGTGCCTACCGAAAGGATTATTAGAATTTCAGCTTTAAAACACGAGGGCATTGAAGAACTAAAAGAGGCAATATTTGATACGGTTACCGAAAAAATGGGTTTTAGCGATGAAGGTTTAATTGCGGCTGGAGAGAGACAGAGAAAAGTATTGCAGGAGGCTCATGATTTTTTGGATATGGCAATTGATGCCATGGATATACATATGCCAATAGAAATGGTTGAACTTGATATAAGGGATGCCTGGGAGAAGCTTGGAGAAATAACAGGTGATACGGTCAGTGAGGATATTATAACCACCATATTTCAAAAATTTTGTATCGGTAAATGAGGGTGAAAGCATGGAATACAAAGTGGGAAAATATGATGTGGCAGTGGTTGGAATCGGTCATGCAGGATGTGAAGCAGCACTGGCCACCGCACGAATGGGCCTTAAGACAGTGGCTTTTGCCATAAACTTGGACAGCATAGCTTTAATGGCTTGCAACCCTTCCATAGGCGGTCCGGGAAAGAGCAATATGGTAAGGGAAATCGATGCCTTAGGTGGGCAGATGGGTATAAATGTTGACAAGACCTTTATTCAAATGCGAATGCTAAATACAAAGAAAGGTCCTGCAGTTAGGGCAATTCGTGCACAGCTGGATAAAAGGGCATACTCAGCTACTATGAAACATACTGTTGAAAGCCAACCGAATATTGATATTGTACAAGAAGAAGTAGTTAAAATTTTGGTTGAAGGGAAAAAAGTAACTGGAGTTGTTACAAAAACCGGCGGAATATATGAAGCCAAAGCTGTGATTTTAACAACAGGGGTATATCTTCGTGGAAGAATCGTCATAGGCGATCTAAGCTATAGCAGTGGACCCAGCGGCCTCTTCCCTGCAAACGAACTTTCAAAATCCTTGGAAAGTCTAGGATTTGAGCTGGGAAGGTTTAAAACCGGTACACCGCCTAGAATTCATAAGGATTCGGTGGATTTTTCCAAGATGATAATACAGCCGGGAGACGAAAAAATCTTTCCATTTTCTTATGCATCGGGAGAAATCCAGCGTGAGCAGATACCCTGCTGGCTTACTTATACCAATGAAAAAACCCATAAAATAATAAGTGAAAACCTTCATAGGGCCCCTCTTTATACCGGTGAAATTAAAGGTGCGGGGCCCAGGTATTGTCCCAGTGTGGAAATGAAAATAGTAAATTTTAAGGACAAGACCAGTCATCAGGTTTTTATAGAGCCTGAGGGAATAGACACAAATGAAATGTATGTTCAGGGCCTTTCTACAAGCTTACCGGTGGATGTTCAGATAGAAATGGCCAGATCGGTCAAAGGTTTGGAAAATGTTAAAATCATGAGATTCGGTTATGCCATTGAATATGATTTTGTAATACCTACACAGTTAAAACCGACTCTTGAGGCCAAGAATGTACAAGGTCTATACATGGCCGGACAAATAAATGGTACATCTGGCTATGAAGAGGCTGCAGCTCAAGGTTTGATGGCAGGAATTAATGCAGCATTGAAAATAAAAGAAAAAGAGCCTCTTGTATTGAGCCGCTCAGATGCTTACATCGGTGTAATGATCGACGACCTAGTAACGAAAGGCGTCATTGAACCATACAGGATACTTACTTCAAGAGCCGAGTATCGGCTACTGCTGAGGCAGGATAATGCGGATTTACGTCTTATGGACACAGGACATAAAATTGGTCTTATAAATGATGAGAGATACAAAAAATATATGAAAAAGAAAAAAATGATTGAAGATGAGATAAAACGTTTGGAATCTGTAAAGATAACTCCTACGGCCAAGACTAATGAAACCCTTGAACAACTTGAAACGGCAGTATTAAAATCTCCCTCCACTTTGGCAGAACTACTAAAAAGGCCTGAGCTAAATTATGAAAAATTAAAAGTACTGGATGAACATCGTAAAGAGCTACCGCTTGAAGTAATTGAACAGGTGGAAATATCCACTGCCTATGAAGGATATATAAAACGTCAGATAGCTCAAGTAGAGCAATTTAAAAAAATGGAGAACAAAAAAATACCGGAAGATATTAACTTCGACGAAATCTACGGTCTTGGTTTTGAAGCCCGGGAAAAGCTTAAAGAGATAAAACCCCTTTCCATCGGTCAGGCTTCAAGGATATCGGGAGTAAATCCCTCTGATATAACGGTTTTAATGATATACCTTGAAATGAGAAGAAGGAAGAGTTTGCATGAAGAGTTTTAAATATATACTGGAAGCCGAAGCGAAAAAGCATAAAATAGAACTGACACAGGATATGGTACAACAGTTCGAAGAGTTCAGAGAAAAACTCCTAAAATGGAATAAAAAGGTAAACCTAACAAATATAACCAAACCGGAGGATTTTGCAAAAAAGCACATTATAGATTCTTTAATGTTAATAAAACACATAGAAATAACAAGTGGTGCAAAAGTTATGGATGTGGGGACAGGTCCGGGAATTCCGGGATTGATTGTAAAAATATATCGGCCGGATATAAAACTTACACTTCTTGATTCAGTTCGCAAGAAAACAGATTTTTTATCATGGATAATTGAAGATATGGGTATCGGCCATGTTAAAGTTTTGAATGAGCGGGCTGAAAACGTAGGTCATGACAGTGAGTATAGAGAAAAGTACGATATGGTTGTAGCACGGGCAGTCTCAGGATTAAATACCCTATCGGAAATATGCCTTCCTTTTGTGAAAACAAGAGGCGTATTTGTCGCCATGAAGGGTGGCTCACCGGAGCAGGAGATGAGTTTATCAAAAAGGGCATTGAAGATTCTCGGCGGCGAACTTGAAGAGTGCAGAGGGTATTTTTTGGATAAAGATTTGAAGAGAAATTTGATAATAATTTTAAAAACAAAGAAGTGTCCTGACAAATATCCGCGAAGACCGGGAGTTCCAGCAAAAAAACCTTTATAATTTCGACATAGATGTCATATTCAAGGGGTTTATGACAAAGAGTTGTGGGCATCAATAAGAAGGAAAACCGGAACATGTATAGAATTAGATTAAGAGGAGTTTTTTGACAAAAGTGGGATATAGAGAGATAAAACGCGTTGATAGATATTCTAAAAGGGGGGGAAGCAAGCCTATGTGGAGGGTATCCAGGTCGAACCATAATATTGTCAACATACCTTTGGATGAGATTCAGCCAAATATATATCAACCTAGAAAAGATTTTGACGATGAGTCACTGAATGAACTGACGGATTCTATCAAGAGTTATGGTATTTTACAACCTATCGTGGTTCGACGCAGCGGCCGGACAGGCTACGAGATAATTGCCGGGGAGCGTCGCTGGAGGGCATGCAAAAAGGCGGGGCTCAAAGAAATACCAGCCATCGTAAAGGATGCCAAAGATACAGACACGGCAATTCTAGCTCTTATAGAAAACATTCAAAGAGAAGATCTGAGTTTTCTTGAAGAAGCGGAAGGTTACAGACAATTAATTCAAGAATGTGGTGTGACACAGGAACAATTAGCCATGAAGCTTGGTAAAAGTCAGTCTACAATTGCTAACAAGATGAGAATACTAAAGCTATCTCCTGAAATTATGAACATTATTTCCCAGGAAAAGTTAACCGAGCGGCATGCCAGATCACTTTTAAAATTGCCCGATGAAAACCTTCAAATGCAGATACTGAAACAGGTAGTCGAAAAAAGCTTGAGTGTCAGGCAAACCGAAGAGTTAATAGAGCGAACAATAGAAAAGATTAGTGATGACTCAAAAAAAGAAAAAGGCAAGTCTTTTAAAATAGCCATAAAAGATGTGCGGATTTTCGTAAATTCTGTGCGTAAGCTTGTTAAGACTATAAAAGAAACCGGTGTAAATGCCGAATATAAGGAAATTGACCGAGGTGAATATATTGAATTAAAGGTTCAGATACCAAAAAGGTAATGAGCCTTTTTTTCTGCCTGTATTATAGGTATCCTTAGAGCTTCATGTAATATCATGCTAAGAAAACACTTGTTGAATATATAGTTGATTTTAGTGTTGAAATTCTTCTGAGGTTAGATGACGGCAAAAGATTCCTTTCAAGCAAGTCCGTTGTTATCACAATAGCGGGCGGTCAAAGATATCCCATACAGGGGTTAAACTTACTGGGTGCAGCGTGTAGGACGCACGCTGACGGGCATTCGGCGGAACGCCGAATCGATGCAAGCCCCTTCGTAGTGCAGGACTATGTAGGGAACGGCCTTTGACCGTTTCAATCAGCCAAGTCTTGCTCTCGGGAAAGGTATATTATGCCGGAATAATTTTCCACACTGGAATCAAATATGTATTTCGGCATAATATAAAACTTTAAATAAATACTTGGAAAAGAGTAATATCAAAACCAGCAGAAAGCTTAAAGTCAAACAGTCTTTATTACCCCCATTACTTAATATTGTAATCAACTATTATTCATAATTTAACCCGTTTGTATCTATTAACGTAAAGACCTTATTTAAGAGTGCACCTTGCACCTCCGAAAACATCAGGTTGACGGGAACCTTTGTGAAAAGCTTTAATTCTTCAACTTCAGAGTCATTAATCTTTTCTTTTTCAAAAACCTCTGCATAAAACAGCCGACCATAACCGGTATTATCACAGGATGTTACTGAGTAATCACATAAGGGTTTTATAAAGAATTTCGATGCTCCCGTTTCTTCGCATAGCTCTCTGGAAGCGGTTATATTTATATCCTCGCCTTTCTCTCTGTGTCCACCCGGCATTTCCCACCCGTTCCGACCATTATTTTTGACAAACACCATTTGGCCATTATATATAGTAAAAATAACAGCTATTTGGAGTATATTACTTTGTATACTATTTACCGGGAAAAACCGTATTTCCAAAGTGCCCCTCCTTTCTAAAAATAACATTTATTATAATTGAATACAGTGGTTTATTGCCGTTAATTATTGGGAAAAAGTCGAGTCTTAATTAAAAGTACTGACAGCGGCTAGTATAATGAAAAAGCTTATTGCTGTAAATGTTATTTTATCATAAAGAATAAAAGATTACATTTTTCAAATAAAGGAGCATTGACAAACATTTTGTGTTTTTTTAATGTGTAAGATAAATTTAAATATAACAGAAAAGTTATTATTTTATATTAACGTAGATAGGAAATAGAGGCTCACCTCGGTGATATAATTAATTTTACAAGAAATACATGAAAAAAAGAAGGAAAAACCCAATAAAAAAAGAAAGATATTATGAAAGTAATACACACAAGTATCGAAAGGAGGCCAGGAAACAAGGAGCACGGAAAAAATCGTGCTGATTGTTTCGTGATTATATGGCAAGGGTTATAGCTATTGCTAATCAAAAAGGAGGGGTGGGGAAAACCACCACTGCGGTAAACCTGGCGGCCTGTTTGGGAGTTCTTGGGCAAAAAGTATTGCTTGTAGACATAGATCCACAAGGCAATACCACAAGCGGAATAGGAATTGATAAAAGAAATAACGAAAAAACCATATATAATGTGCTTATAAATGAAGAGCCCATTCAAAACAACACTGTTAAAACCGCCTACGAAAATCTATACTTACTGCCGTCAAACATACAATTGGCTGGAGCTGAGATAGAGCTTGTTCCTGCCATATCGAGAGAATATAAACTAAAAAACGCCATGGAAGACATCAAGGAAGATTATGATTTTATAATAATTGACTGTCCCCCCTCCCTGGGGCTGTTAACTTTAAATGCTTTGACGGCGGCAAATACCGTTTTAGTTCCAATTCAGTGTGAGTATTATGCTCTTGAAGGTTTGGGACAGCTAATGAATACAATAAGTTTGGTTCAAAAACACTTAAACAAGAGCCTTGAGGTGGAAGGCGTGCTATTGACCATGTTTGATGCAAGAACAAATTTATCGATTCAGGTAGTGGATGAAGTAAAAAAATACTTTAGAAACAAGGTCTACAGCACTATCATACCAAGAAATGTTCGCCTCAGTGAAGCTCCAAGCCATGGAAAACCAATTATAAAATACGATGCTAAGTCAAGAGGCTCTGAAGTATATATGGATTTAGCGAAGGAGGTTCTGGACATTGAATAAGCGTGGGTTGGGCAGAGGCCTTGAAGCATTGATACCAATGGAGCAAAAAGGTGAAGAGATAGTTCAGGAAATAGAAATAAAGAAAATCGTGGCTAACGATAAACAACCAAGAAAAGATTTTGATGAAAAGAAACTATCAGAGCTAGCAGATTCCATGAAGCAACATGGAATTCTTCAACCGATCATTTTGAGAAAAAAAGGCAGTACATATGAATTAGTTGCCGGTGAAAGGAGATGGAGAGCTGCAGCAAAAGCAGGCATAGAAAAAATACCTGCCATCGTCAAAGAACTTTCAAATGCAGATGTAATGGAGATCGCACTTATCGAGAACTTGCAGCGGGAAGACCTGAACCCCATGGAAGAAGCAGCTGCATACAAGACTCTTATGAACGAGTTTGGTCTTACACAGGAAGAGCTGTCAAAAAGAGTGGGAAAAAGCAGGTCCCTAATTGCCAATACAGTTAGACTTTTAAATCTTGATAAAGAAATACAGGACCTGGTATTTCAAGACAAATTGACGGCAGGACATGCCAGGGCATTGCTTTCAATTCAGGAAAAAAAAGAAAGACTCAAATTAGCAAAGAAAATAAGCGAGGAATCGCTATCAGTTAGGCAAACCGAACAAATAGTGAAAAAGATATCTGATGAAAAAAAGAAAAACAAGATAAAGAAACCAAAAGAGATTAACCCAGTTATGCTTGACATCACGGAAAAATTGCAGAGATCACTGGGAACCAGAGTAAGAATAAAAGGAAATGAAAAGCGCGGTAAAATCGAGATAGAATTTTACTCAGGCGATGAGCTAGAAAGAATATTAGAGACCATTGTAGAACAATAACCATTCAAGGGAGTATAGAACAAGAAGAAGATTCAAAAACATAAATATATATATTTTCGCGTATTTCACAAAATGTTTCACGTGAAACATGTCCAATTATTTTTGGGGGGCGTCTTTTGAACCTATAACTAGACGGCATGATGATATTATAAAAAAAGCAGTGTAAAACATTTCGGATACATAGAAGTGCGTTGCTTATAACCAAAATACTACACCATAACATATTTATTTTGTAAAGCAGCAAAAGAGTAGGCAAGAAGATATGCACCACAGTGTGGTAGGTGAAGAAAAATGATTAAAGTCATTAATACACCTGTTTATAATGACTTTTTTAACTTAGTCCAATCGTCAGAGAAAAATATAAAATTGTGTTCACCGTTTATAAAAAAC